>NC_005072.1:1200000-1500000 GCF_000011465.1 Prochlorococcus marinus subsp. pastoris str. CCMP1986
TCGTAAAATTATATACCTAATTCAATTTTAATTAAACCTTTCTAAAAAATTTAAGATTATTTAGAAAAATAAATTTAGTAATTAATAAAATAGAACAACTTGCTATATATTTTTAAAGAAAATTTTATTCAATTATAATTACTATTAATTGATATATTCTTTATATATATAGTAAAAGTGAATAAGCAATCTTGAAGATTCTTAATAATAGGTTCTTTATCTACTTTTATAAATTATTTCTACAATTTATCATCTTTTCAATTTTTATTAAATATTTGATTAAGTCCTTTGATAGTTAATTTATCAGGAATTATCAAAAAATATGTCTTCGGATAAAATGGGGTTTAAAAAGTAAAAAATTTTAATCATAGTTTGTTTTTAAAGTTTCTATATGTATATTTAATTCCTGGTATTGTTATGAAATTAATAATTTTTCTTTTTAATAATTGAATTGAATATAGGTTAGATTGATGCTTCGAAAAAATTTTTTTATATTAAAAAATTTTCTTGGCTCTAAATATTTAGTATTTGATAAAACTCAATGAACTTAATTAGAAATAAAATATTATTGTTAAAAGGATGCAGATCAAATTAGTGGACTAAAAACTAACAATATTATCAGGTGATTATTTACTTTTAAATATTTACCAGTAATACGGATACCATACCGTCAATACAAGCAGCTTTTTCATTTTTTAGATCTCCTATGCAATATATGCTCTTTTATAGTGAAGATAAGGATACTAAAAATCTTTTGACTTCAAAATAAAAATTTAACCTATAGAAATCTACGCTGAGTATAAATGAATATTTCATTTGCAGATGAGTTATTAAATTTCTCTAATATTAAGTTTCAAAATTGCTATCGTACGTAACTTAAATTTCAAAGAAATTCTATAAATTTTTAATTTATTTTTTTTTACTTAAATGGCTTGAAAGAAGTTCAGCAAATTTTTGATATCCTAATTTAGATAAATGCGGTCCAAGGGGTGCATAATTTTTAATATCCTTAGTATCTATTACTGTTGAACCATCAATAAATTTAATTTTTAGTTTCTTAGAACTCTTCTTAAGATGTAATTTATAAAGATCTCTCGCTTGATTTGGACGCCAATAATCACTGTTGGGTATATAAGCAACATAAGGGGTACATAATAAATTCACGTTACAAGTATCATTGAGTTCGCGTATGGCATTAAGACTAGTTGAACTTTTTGAATAATCATCATGTAAACCTCTAAATCGCTCTAAATTTATAATTCTTCTACGTAATGGCCAAAGAGATAGAACCCTATACCAAAAAAACATTTTTTTATTTGGATTGAGTAACTTATTTTTATTTATCTCTAATTTATTTAAGATTCCCTCTTCATCTGTAGGATAATTTTTTTTATTATTCTATTAAATGTTAAATTATATTCCTTGCTGGGATTAATTCTACCTCCTTTTGTAAAAACTGGAATTGGTCTAATTACAGACAAATGCTTAACTACAGTTTCATTAAAACCTACATTATCGTTATCATAAAAAACCAAAACAATGTCAAACTTTTGCTTTTTGATTGTCGAAATAATAGGTTTTACTACACCTTTTAAATTAGCTATATATTCATTTGGTCCATTATTACCAGCCCCAAGATTAATCGTATTTGCACCAACTAATGTTTCAAATACCTCTGTAAATGTGTATTCATCATCAACACAAGCGCCATTAGTATAAGAGTCACCTATAAAAAATGTTGCACCCTCTTTATTGATCTTATCCCAGTTTTGATCTTTATTTCGCATTCCAAATCTGTCAGACTTGTAAGTCACCAAGCCATAACCCTCATTACATAAATAGGAATTTGTATATGGAAGTGTCCCTACAGGGTAAAATTTCGAAGACAAAAAATATTTTAAAGTCTCTGCTGGATAGAAAGTTGGCAAGTTCCCTTCTTTAACACTATTGATTTTGAAAGGATAGTCAAATTCAATTTGACGTTTTAATTCTTTATCATAGGGTACCTGAAAATCCTGGTGCTTTACAGATATTAATTCTTCTAAAAAAGAGTAGGCTAATAGAGGGAAAATGGAGGCCGAACAAAATAAAGCACAATTTAAAACTATTCCTTTAAATTTCATCCTCAAAATATTGAGTAAATAAAAGGCGCAATAACAGAACCTTGCGTAAATACAATCAATGTTCCCATGAAGACAATTGTAAAAATCAAAGGTGCTAACCAATACTTTTTGCGGACTTTGAGGAAGTCCCACATGTCTTTAACTAGATCAAGAAATGCTTCCATAGTTTAAAAGATTCGTGTAATGTCAGTTTGATGATTCTGTTTGTTTTCCCTATAGGTTTTTTTATCTTTTCTTTTTTTTCTTAATGGATCGTATCCAGAAATACGCATAATTAAAGCAATTGGTAAAAGGACAAGAATAAATACCAGACCTAATACTAAATGACTATTGACCCATCCTAGCTTATGACCAAGTAACATCCAGCCCTTATACGGATAAAGCAATATTCGAGGTGCGATGAGCCCAATAATTAGTCCAGGGATACCTATCAAAAGGGTCCATTCTCTAAATCCATGACCTGCAAAAGAAGGCATTATCCAACCGATTAGGAATGGAAATCCAATTCCAATAAGAATACCAAATTCACGAAGTTTCTTTTTAGTGATTTTTTCTGACATAGTTAATCGAGTTCAAATTCTTGCATCCAGGTTTCATCCGTTTCAATCTTTGGTTGTTCGCTTTTGAAGAGAATTTGATTCTCAAGAACCAAAATATCCATCTCAGTTCTCATAAAACATCTGTAAGCATCTTGGGGAGTACAAACGATAGGTTCTCCTCTTACGTTGAATGAGGTATTAACAAGCGTTGGGCAACCAGTTTTTCTTTTGAAGGTACTTATCAGATTGTGATATCTAGGATTTGTTTTATAGCTAACTGTCTGGATACGTGCCGAGTAATCAACGTGAGTGATTGCTGGCAATGAAGACTTAGGTACATTAAGTTTTTCAATACCAAAAAGCTTATTTTCTTCTTTTGACATCTTCTTTCGAAGTTCTTCTTTAACTGGAGCGACAAATAGCATATAAGGACTTTTAGTAGATATTTCAAATTGGGTTCTGACATCTTCTTCAAGAACAGATGGAGCAAAGGGTCTAAAACTTTCTCTATATTTAATTTTGAGATTCATTACGCTTTGCATTTCTTTATTTCGTGGATCACCAAGAATTGATCTTGCTCCAAGCGATCGAGGTCCAAACTCCATCGGCCCATTAAACCAACCAACTACATTTCCTTTTTCTATTTCGCAGGCTAATTTGTCGAATAATTCATTATCGTTATAAGTATAAAAAGTAGCATTTATTTGATTGAGATATTGAACGATTTGGTCATTACTGTATTCTGGACCAAGGTATGCTCCTTTCATTGAGTCGCATTTGTTTATATTTCGATCTTTTTTATGATATTGGTACCAACTTACTAGTGCCGCGCCTAGTGAAGATCCTGCATCTCCGCTTGCAGGCTGAATCCAGATATTTTCAAATATATTTTCTCTTAGAAGCAATCCATTCGCTACACAATTAAGTGCAACACCGCCAGAAAGGCATAAATTTTTCATACCTGACTCTTTACGAAGAGAACGCGCTATTTTTAGAACAATTTCCTCAGTTACAGATTGAATTGAGGCTGCTATATCCATATGGAATTGTGATAATTCCGTCTCAGCTTTACGAGGTTTAATTCCAAAAAGCTTGTGGAATTTTCGTCCAGTCATGCGAAAACCCCTATGATATTTGAAGTAACTTATGTCGAGATTGAAAGTACCATCTTTTTTGATATCAATTAAATTCTCCTTAATTTTGTCAGCATATTTAGGCTTTCCATATGGAGCAAGGCCCATTAATTTGTACTCTCCTGAATTTACCTTGAAACCACAATAGTAAGTAAATGCAGAGTACAAAAGTCCGAGAGAGTGAGGGAAACTAATTTCCCAAATAGGTTTTAAAGAATTATTTTTACCGGTCCATGTTGAAGTTGTCGCCCACTCGCCAACACCATCCATACATAAGACTGCTGATTCATTGAATGGACTTGGATAAAATGCAGCAGCAGCATGAGAAAGGTGGTGTTCTGAGAAATGAAGATTTGGTAACTGAAATAAGTCTTTAGAAAGTTCTTTTTGAATTAGTTTAAGATTGAGTTTTATTTGATTCTTCAAAAATAGTTTTTCTTTTAACCAAACTTGCATTGCTGTAATAAAAGATCTAATACCTCTTGGAGCTACACCAAGATAGGTTTCCATTAGTCTTTCAAAAGTCAGGAGAGGTTTTTCGTAATAAACAACTTCTTGTATATCAGCAAGACTAATTTTTTGTGATTTCAAACAATATAGGATTGATAATTTCGGGAAGCTTGAGTCATGCTTTTTTCTAGTAAATCTTTCTTCTTGTACAGCAACTACAATTTCGCCATTCTTAAGTAAAGATGCTGCACTGTCATGATAAAAACAAGATATTCCAAGAATGTAATGATCCATTAATTAACAATAAAACTTTAAGTGAAACTTAGGAGATTTGAACTCCTTCCTCTTCATGCCATGAAGAAAAAAAACTGGCGAGTCCCATTACTATAACATCCATTAGAGATCATTACTAAAAGTAAATTGCGAAATCCGTTATAGGTTTTTAAGAGAGTATAAAACTCATTTCAATTATAAATATATCGCCAGCTTTTTCTTTAAATCAAGTGTAGAACCCGAGTACTTTACTAAATATCCATCTTGAGTATAGTTTCAGAAAGAATCCCAATTTTGTTAAGAATTTATACTAAAGAATATAATAAAATTTCTTTACAAAAATGGCTATAAAAAAGATTTACTAATTTCCTGTTTTATCCATATGGAAACATTCTCGTTTATGAATTAATAATATCTCTGAAGCGAAATTTTTATTATTAAATAATCTTCCATAACAATTAAAATCAATATCTTATATTTTAATTTTTGTACTATAAGTATATAAATACAAAACAATTATTAGATTTGAATGTAAATGATTACTTTTAAACAATCAATTGTTGGGATTTTAGGTAATATTGCAACAACCTTTTCATTCCTCCCATACTTGCCAAATTTTATTCACAAATTTCGCGGAGTCAGGTTTGAAAATTTTTTAAAGGTACATTTTTCAAGCAATGTTATTTTAGATAATAGATATCCAGATAAAATCAGAATAGATAAAGGAGTTGTTTTTGCTACAGGGTCTTTAATTACAGCTCATTCTTTTGTGCCTAAAAATAACAAAGTAGTTGGCATTAAAGAAATTATAAAATCAGTATTTATTGGTAAAAATGTGTTTATTGGAGCAAAAGCAATTATATTACCAGGAACACATCTTGAGGAAGGATGTTATGTCGCTGCTGGTGCTGTTGTCTCAGGTAAATTCAAAAAAAATTGCTTAATAGCAGGAAATCCAGCTATTATTAAAAGAAGTATTAAGTCTTGATTTTGAAAAGAGATTTTATATGCTTATTAAGAATCTTTATAGATTCGTTGCCTGAATTCATAAGAAATAGCGAAATACTTTTTAGAATTTCAATGTTTATTTTTAAAGTTCCTGCATCATTATTTACATTTAGAAAAAAATATAAATCTGGAATAATTAAAGATCTTTCAGAGTATTATTCTGCCAATGAAAGTTTTTCACTGAAAAGGATTTCAAAAGATACTGATATAAATTCATTGCATTTAAGAATTATCAAAAGATACTTCAAAAAATATTTGCCTAATTCTTTATTAGATGCTGGATGCGGATCTTGTTATTTGTTAGATAATTTTAGAATTTTAAAACCCTCTGCAAAGTTGGTAGGAATTGATTACGATACCCCCATCTCAACAAACAACAAATTCAAATTAATTGAGGGGGATATATTAAATACACTTAAAGGATTTCTGGAAAATTCATTTGAATTTGTTGTTTGTACTCATGTTATTGAACATTTAAATTATCCCGATGAGGTTGTTCTTGAACTAAGAAGAGTATGTTCGAAAATCCTTATTATTATATGTCCAATTGAAAAGGAGTTAAAATGGGGGATGAATTATCATATCAATTTTTATAGTAATAAAAAATATTTTCTGAATTTTATTCTTGATACAAAATTAAAGAATAAAAAAATTAATAATTATAAAATCTATCAAAGATTAGGAGATTTAATGTATGTTGAAAATATTATTTAATTAAAAATTAAGTTTATTTTTTATAGTAAAATTTAATTTTTAATAATTTCTTCTAGATTTCAATCTTCTTATTAGAGGCTGTTGAGTTGAATCATAATAAAGGAATCCAATAACAAGCTGAGAAATAATAATAGCAAGTAAAGTTATAAGATTTGCCTCGCCAGGAGTAGCTAATTGGTTATTAAAAGTACCATTCAAATAGGTTTTGATTATTAAGATAGCTAAAACCAAAGAAAGAATTGAACTACTAAGTAGTTCAAGAGAACCTATATTAAAATCAAGTAAAAAATATTGATAAATTATTCTTTTTAAAAAATTTCTCAAATGATTTTTACTAAATCTGAATATTTCCACAAGAGGTTTAAGAGAACTTTCTTCATCTGAATAATTACTTTTCATTGGAAGTTGAGTAAAACATATATTTTGTAAGCTGCATTGAAACAAGAGATCAGATTCAAAAAAATATCTATTATCTACTTTATCTAATCTAACTTTGAGTAAACCAGTTTCTGTAAATGCGATAAATCCATTTGTAGGATCAAAAAGTTCCCAATAACCACTTGAAAGTTTGTTTAGAAAGCTTAGAAACAAGTTACCAATAAGCCTCAAAAAGGGCATAGTCAGTACATGATCTAGACTGGAAAAACGATTACCCTTTGCCCCATCAAATTCACTTCTAATTAAAGGCTCAATTAATTTAGGAATTAATTGAGGATCAATTTGACCATCGGCATCAACTTTAACAATAATTGCAGAATCATTTTTTAGTAAATACTTCATGCCCCTTATAGTTGCTCCACCCACTCCTAAATTTTTTTGATTATATAAAACTTTAACTTTTTTCGAATTTGCAAATAATCTGGCAACCCTTTCACCGGTATTATATGGGCATCTATCATCGACTAAAACCAATAAATCAGTATACTTTAGAGCTGATTTGATAACGTTTATTGTTTTTTTACCACCTTTATAACAAGGGACAACACAACCTACTTTAACCTTATTATTTTTCATTGTAGTAAAAATCCTCAATCATTTTTGTATTTAAAATTTTTGAAATTGTCATTGATGATATCAAAATATAAGGCGTTATAAACATATAATAATATCGACTCATTGCTACTCCAATTAAGCTTGGAGAAATAGAGATTATACTTGCTAATAGGCAAATCCATAATCCAGTATTAATTATTTTTCTTCTGAAAATAAAAATTCCTAGAATAGATATATAAGTAATAGGAGCTAACAAAGTTGTCCCCACCGAAACCCTCATTAAAAAGGATAATAGAGGAGTTGTTTCTGAATTATGAGTATCTCTTATATCAATTATTCCAGTTAAAAAATCGTTCATCTTCCATAAAACTTGATATAAAAATCCTTCTAGATTTTTTAATATTTCAGAACTTTGAAGCAAAATTTGAATTTTATTTCGCATTAATTCACGATCAAATCCCATGAATGTTCCTTTTTCAATTGAAAATGCATTTAAAGCTGCAATTGAATAATTTCTTGTTTCCCAAAGTTGATTAAAACTAACCACTAAGGAAATAATAAAAATAAATATAAAAAATGAAGATAATTTCTTATCCTTTTTATATTTTAAAATATTTAAGATTTCTAAACAGGCCATTATTAAAGAAACAATAATACAAAAAATTATTGAACTTGGTCTTAGAAGTGACATATAAATCAAGACTAGAAAGAGAAATATTTTTTCTAAAGTTTTATTATTATTCAAATAATTTTCAGATTTGCAATTGAAAATTTTTAAAATTAAATAAGTGCAAATACTCGTACCAAACATAATATAAATAGTTATGCCTCCAGATAAAGCATAAAAATACGAATATGGAGAAAAAGTAAAAAAAATCATTGAAATTATTCCAGTTCTTTCATCAAAAAGCAACCGCCCAGATGCATACGTAAATCGAATAGTTAAAAATGTCAATATTGAGGAAATAGAAATGGTTATTAAATTCCATAACATTGATGTAGAGCTTTGTTTAAATAATTTTATGGATATAAAACTTATCCCTTTTAGTATATTTGGATATAATGGACCACCTTTGAAGGGTTCATAACCACTAAATGTAAAATCAGTATCAACGGCAAATGGATCAGAATCTAAAATATAAAAACCACGATCCCCAATTTCTAAGGGTACAGCTTTAATACCTATTTCTCCATTGCCAGCTTGTATTGGTTTAAAAAAACTTATAAATATAGTAACAATAAGAAAAATCAAAAAAATGAATTCGATAATTTTTGCTTTTCTTGAAGTTAATTTGATACTCATTATTGATTTGATTAATTAAACATTCTTATGGAGCCAAGCGGACTCGAACCGCTGACCCCCTGCATGCCATGCAGGTGCTCTACCAGCTGAGCTATGGCCCCACATCTTGAAACAACAGTTATATCAATCAATCTAAAGATCTCGTTCGTAACTGCCTTAATTCCTATAGTACTTTATAGCGTTTGATTAATGGATTCTGCATCTTAAAATGCACCTAGAGATTTACAAGTTGTAGCATGCTTTCTGGGGCTGAACTAAAGCAATTCCGCACCTACTTAAAAAGTCAGGTTGGGCATGGGTGGTCTGTGGAAGGAAGACAAAGTAAAAGAAGATATTTAACTAGAGTTTTTTTAGATATTTATCTGGCGAGAGAAGTGTAGTTTTTATTGGATATTAATTTTGATGTTGACAATCAAGATCTTAATTTCTTGATATCAGCCTTAAAGACTATTCAAAATCCTTGAAGTAAAACAATTTCTTGATATCAGCCTTAAAGACTATTCAAAATCCTTGAAGTAAAACAATTTCTTAAATCAGTTAAAAAATCCATCCTGATAAATATTTAACAATTAATAGATTATTCCAAGTAGTAAATTATTCTCTCTTCTTTAGATAAATTAAATTTACCATATTTCTCAATATATTTATTTTCAACTTGATTTATATCGATTGGACAAAGTTCTCTATAATTTCTATCTACGGTATCAATCCTTTCTGCTCTATTAAGTAGAACTCCATAAATAAATGCAGGAAATATCAATATAAGATTAATGGAAGATACAATAAAAGACCAATCAGATTTTCTTAAAATCCTTGCCAGATATTCGAAAAAAGATTTTACGGGGTATGGATGATAAGAGAAGCTAACTAACATTGAACTAAACTGAGATTTAATAACTTTGAACAGTTTCTTTTTTCTAGTCTTTATTGGAATTCTTGTTCTAAACAATTTATGTTTGATGGAAAGAAAAGCTCCTTTAGCCGCAAGTTTGTTACACAAAAGTCTATCTTCAGTATAGTAAACATTTGGATATCTATTTTTTAAAAGTAAATCTCTTGGAGCCATATGTATTTGGTAGCCACTAAGAATAAAATTTTCAAACTCTAATCTTTTACTCAATTCATGAAATACTCTTATAAATGAATCTATATAAGGCCCCCATTTATCATCCGCATCTATATGTAGAATGACATATTTTCCTCTTGCTGCCTCAATTGATAAGTTCCTAGTATCACCCAATCTTCTCCTATAGTCTCTTGCAAGAGGTATGTATCTTAAGTTTTCATATACTTTTGAAAGATTTTTGAGTATTTCTACGGAAGAATCTTTTGAGCCATCATCAATAACGATAACTTCATATCTTTCATCCAATTGATCAAGAACACTTTTTAAAGATACTTCTAATGTTTCAGCCATATTATAATTACATACACAAACTGAATAAATAGGCTTCATATAAAAATTAAAATCACACTAATGTAAGATACTCCCGATTTAACTGCTGGGCAAATGTTAAAAAAATTCATATCTATAACTAAATCATCATTTTCTCCCAAAACTACTAAAAAGAGTTTGGCAGATATTAAAAACCTTTTTTGCAATATTTAAATCAAAAGGTGAAATTTCATTATTCATTAACTGTCAAGAAATTTAGACAATTTTATAAAGCTAGAAAAGCCTTAGATTAATATTTAGAAAATAATGATCTCAAAGACTGGTCTTAAATGCGAAAGATAGACTATATAGTTAGAGGTTTAGAAAAAAAATATATTTATTTTTAACAAAAATTTTAATTTATAAAGGATGGTAAAGTTTCAAATAAATAAACATAAATTTTAGACAAATTTTCAATCCTTATATTCATATGTCCATGATTTATTTGACAAATTCTCTATATTTTCAGATATCCATATATTAATAATATTGAGTCCCTCATCAAGAGATACTTCAGGTTCCCAATTTAAAACATTTTTAGATTTTTTTATATCAAGTCTGTAATATCTATCTTTCCCAGGCCTTTCTGGACCAAACTTTAAAATTCTAGATTTATCGACATTAGTTAAATTACAAATCTTATTTACTAATGACATTATAGATATCTCTTCATTAGAACTAAAATTAAATTCTTGTCCAATTCCATCAAATTTGATCATACTGTCAATGGCGCTAACAATATCCTTTGAAAATATAAAAGATCTTCTAGATTCTCCTTTGCCATCCAAAATAAAATTCCTTTCACTTCTACAAGACAAAAATAGTCTTGGAATAATTCTATAAAGTTGTTGACCAACTCCATAAAAATTTGCAAACCTACCAATTAAATATGGAAAGTTATATTGCTTGTAAAGACATCTCAAATTAAAATCTATTGCAGCATGCGAAACTGCATATGGAGTTGAGGGGTTAAAACATTCATCTTCTTTAAGAAAATTTTCATTACTTCCGAAAACTTCAGGAGTTCCTATTCTTATATATTTTTGTAAAAAGGAAGAATCTATTAATGCATTCATCAATCTTGACTTGATTGCAATATTTGTTGTGTACCAAACTTCAGGTTTTAACCAACTTGGAGCAACCATCCCTTGTCCCATAAAATCAATAATGAAGTTTGGTTTTAATCTATTAATATGACTTATCATTTCCTCAACATCATTAGTTAGGTTATATTCAAACCATCTATTCCCCAGATCATTTTTATATTTTTTTATCCATGGCCACTGATAATGATCCTTAACTCTACTTCTATTAAAACCATAAACATCATAATTTCGTTCTAAATATTCTGAGAAAATGAGTTGTCCTGCAAAAGAACCTGATCCAAGAATAAGATATTTCATATATAGTTTTAATAATTTATATATTATTGCACTTTAAGAAGGCAAGTTAAATTTAAAAAAAATTTCAATTGATAAAAATAATCTTATCTTTCTAATTTCTTTCTATTTAAAAGCTTAATTAATAAAAACAGATCATCTACAAAGCAATATATTAAACACAATAGAATTAAGTTACTATATTAATTTAAAGTAAAAAAAAATTAATGAAGAATTTTTATCCTCAACAATATCAAACAGATTCAGAATTTAATATTAACCACAACTATTTAAAGGAACAATTTTCAGACTATAAAGAAATTTTTAATGAAATTGAGAAAGTTGTTAGAGACGGAGATTTCACTTTAGGTCAATCTGTTAACGACGTAGAAGAACTCATAGCTAAAGAAGCTTCGACAAAATATGCTATAGGTGTAGGAAGTGGAACTGATGCTATTTTTTTAAGTCTTAAAGCATTAGGTATCGGGCCTGGTGATGAAGTAATTACAACAACTTACACTTTTTATGCCACTATTGGTGCGATAGTTACAGCTGGAGCAAGACCTGTTTTCTGCGATATTAAAGACGACTTTAATATAAATACAGAAGAGATAGTTTCCAAAATTAATTCAAAAACGAAAGCAATTATTCCTGTTCACTGGGCAGGCAGATCTTGTGAAATGGAAAAAATAAATAAAATTGCTTTTGATAATAACTTATATGTTATTGAAGATGCTTGTCATGCCATTCAAGGTGAATATAAATCTAAGAGATGCGGTTCTTTAGGGGACTTGGGATGTTTCAGTTTTCATCCTCTTAAAAATCTCAATGTATGGGGAGATGGAGGAATAATAACCACCTCAAATGAAGATCTTGCTAATAAATTAAAACTAATTAGAAACCATGGTCTTATAAATAGAAATACATGTGTAGAGTTTGCTTACAACTCTCGCCTCGATTCTATTCAGGCTGTCATTGCTCGTTATTTAATAAAAAATAAACTTCAAAATATAACACATACAAGAATCACGAATGCTCATCTTCTAGATCAAATGCTAAAAGATATACCACAGGTAAATCACCCTAAAAGATTTTCAGAATTAAAAGAAGTTTTCCATCTATATGTATTTAAAGTAGAAAATAGGGATGGGCTTTATCAATATTTAAGAGAAAATGGTATAGATGCAAAAATTCATTATCCAGTACCTATGCATTTACAGCCTGCTGCTAAAACCTTTGGTTATAAAATTGGGGATTTCCCTATAGCAGAAATTGCAGCAAATCAAACAATCTCTTTGCCAGTTCACGAATTCATAAGTTTCGAGCAGATTGAAAAAATGTCTACTATCATCCATAAGTATTACTCCAGTATTTAAAGATAATAATATGAATATTCCTTTCGTTAATTTATCTAGAGAAGCAGATTATTTTCTTCCATTACTTCTTCAAAAAACTGAAAAAGTTCTAAAATCCGGAATCTATATAAATGGACCAAATGTCAAAGAATTAGAAAAGAAAGTCGCAATTTATCTAAATGTAAAATATGTTGTTTCTGTTGGTAATGGATCAGATGCACTTACTTTTATATTGAGGTCTCTAAACTTAAGCTCTAGTGATGAAATTATTTGCCCTGCCAATTCTTTTATTGCAACTGCATGGTCAATTATTGCATCAGGAGCAAAACCAGTTTTTTGTGATGTTGATAAAAACTTTCTTCTAGATATTGATGATTTCAAAAAGAAAGTCAACAATAATACAAGAGCAGTAATTCCAGTACACTTAACTGGCAAAGTTTTCCCTACTGAGCAAATTTTAGATTTTTGTTCTGCCAAAAGTATTAAGATAATTGAAGATGCCGCCCAGTCATTTGGGGCTGGTAAAAATAACGAATATAAAACCGGAGCTATAAGTGATGCAGCGGCTTTTAGTTTGCATCCTCTCAAAAATTTCGCTATCTATGGGGACGGAGGATTAATTTCAACAAATGATCCAGAAATAGCTGATAATTGCAACCTGCTGAGAAATCATGGGTTAAAAAATAGAGACGAAGCGAAAATCTGGGGATATAACTCTAGGCTTGATGAGTTACAAGCAGCTTATGCTTTAACAAAATTGGCAGAGATAGATAATTTAAACAATAGATATATCGAGATCGCAAAAAGATACGATAATGGGATCTCTCCAATTGCAAAAAAACCAGAATTAAGAAAAGAATATAAGGACGTTTTTCATAATTATGTTATTCTCGTTCCAGAAATAAGAAGAAACTCTATAATGAGTAATCTTTATCAAAAAGGGATCGAGACAAAAATTCATTACCCCATTCCTTTACACTTACAGGAATGTTCCAAAAATTTAAATTATAAAATTGGTGATATACCAAGATGTGAACAATACGCAAACTCAATGATAAGTCTTCCAATATATCCAACACTTTCTAACGAAGAAGTTGATTATATAATTGATACTCTTAATAATGAATTAATGTCAATTTGATAAATAGAAATATGTTTAATCTAGTAAATAGTTTTATAAAATTTATTAAATATAAAACTTAATTTTTAAATATTATTTTATAGGAAAATATTTTGCGTAATCTTATTACTGGTGGAGCAGGTTTTTTAGGTTCCCATTTAGTTGATTATTTAATGAATAAGGGAGAAGATGTCATTTGCCTAGACAACTTTTCCACTGGTTCAAAAGATAATATCGCACTTTGGATTGGGAATAATCGATTTAAGCTAATAAATCAAAATATTATTTATCCTTTTTTCTGTGAAGCAGATAGGATATGGCATCTAGCTTGTCCAGCATCTCCTCTAAATTATCTAAACAAACCTATAGAGACTTTAAACACAATTTTTTTGGGAACTGATAACATTTTGAAACTTTCAAAAAAAATTAATGCAAGAATTCTAATAGCCAGCACAAGTGAAATATATGGTAATCCAAAAATTTCTCCTCAGAAAGAAACCTATAATGGATCAGTAAATCCAATAAGTAAAAGAAGTTGTTACGTAGAGGGTAAAAGAGTAGCAGAAACTTTATCTTTTGAATTTAAAAGGATTCACAACATTGATCTTAGACTGGTAAGGATTTTCAATACATATGGCCCAAGAATGATGAAGAATGATGGTAGAGTAGTAAGTAATTTTATTTATCAAGGACTCAATAATAAACCTTTGACTATTTATGGTAATGGTTTGCAAACAAGATCTTTTTGTTATGTAGATGACATGATTGCAGGACTTTCTAGAGCTATGAATTCTAATTATTCTCATCCTATAAATTTAGGTAACCCTGAAGAAATAACCATTAAAAATCTCGCACAGAAAATTTCTCTGAATTTAAATAAGAAGCTAAACTTACAATATCTTAAACTGCCAGAAGATGACCCTATCCAAAGAAAACCTTGTATTGAAGTTGCTATTCAAGAATTGAAATGGCAGCCTAAAATATCTTTGAATAATGGTCTAGACAAAACCATCCATTATTTTGTTGAACGCTTTAAAAATGAAAGATAGCGAAGTTAAGAACATCTGTTGCATTGGCGCGGGGTATGTTGGAGGACCAACGATGGCAGTAATTGCCGATAATTGTCCTTCTTTAAAAGTAAATGTAGTTGATATTAACGAAGAAAGGATCAAAAAATGGAATGAAAAAGATTTTGACCGACTTCCTATATATGAACCTGGTTTAGCTGAAATAATTAAGAGATGTAGAAATAAAAATCTATTTTTTAGTATAGATATTAAAAAGCATATCGAATCAGCAGATATGATATTCCTTTCGGTAAATACTCCAATAAAAAAAAGTGGTCTTGGTAAAGGTCAAGCAAGTGATTTAAAATATATTGAATCTTCTACAAGAGAAATTGCGAAATATGCCAAAGGAGAGACCATAATCGTCGAAAAAAGCACTTTACCAGTAAGAACAGCCGAAACAATAAAGAGTATTCTTGAATCTAATGATAAATCGTTCAACAATCAAAAATTTAGTGTACTATCAAATCCTGAATTTCTTGCCGAAGGTACTGCTATTAATGACTTAGAAAATCCAGATAGAGTTTTAATAGGAGGAGAGAATCCTGAAGCAATTACTGCTTTAGAAGAAATTTATGTAAATTGGGTTGATAAAAATAAAATTTTAAAAACAAATTTGTGGAGTTCAGAATTATCTAAATTAGTAGCTAATGCATTCTTAGCACAAAGAATAAGTTCTATTAATTCGATATCTGCAATATGTGAAACTACAGGTGCTGATATTAATGAAGTTTCTAGAGCAATTGGTATGGACACAAGGATTGGAGAAAAATTCCTAAATGCAGGACCTGGATATGGAGGAAGTTGTTTCAAAAAAGACATTCTGAATCTTGTTTACTTATCTAAATATTATGGCCTAAATGAAGTTGCTTCATATTGGCAAAAGGTAGTAGATTTAAATGTTTGGCAACAACATAGAATACGTAAGATAATTGTTAAAAAGTTATTTAATAACCTTACAAGTAAAAAAATTGGAATTATGGGATTTTCTTTTAAAGCAAATACTAACGACACTAGAGAATCTCCTGCTATTCAAATATGTAAAGACCTAATTGAAGAAGGCGCAGATTTAAGGATTTATGATCCTAAAGTAAATAAATTCCAAATCGAAAAAGATCTTGAACAAAATCAATTTAACGATAATGGAGAGGGCTCTTGGACTCTTTGCAAATCAATAAAAGACATCGCTATAGATGCTGATGCAATAGTAATAGCGACTGAATGGGAAGAATTTAAATCTTTAGATTGGTCTGATATCTCTAGATTAATGAGATCACCTAAATGGTTATTTGATACAAGGGGGATAACAAATTCCAAAGATATTAAACAGCATAATATTAATTATTGGAAGATTGGGTTAGGAGATTCATCCTCTAATATAAAATTCAATTTCTAACTGATCTCCATACAGCTAATAACTTGCCTTGAAAAGTAACTTCATTTAAGTTTAATTCAATAGGATCATAGGCAGGATTTGCTGCTTCTAAATATATCTTCCCATTTCTTTTAAAGAAATATTTTAAAGTTGTCCCTAAACCAGGAACCAATGCACTTACAATGGTTCCGTTTCTTAAGGAAAATGAATCCTTAATTGGTTCCATCAAAACCATATCCCCATCAGCAATACATGCATCGATCATTGAATCGCCATTTACTGTAAGTGCAAAAACATCTTTTTTTCTAAAAATTTCTGAGACATCTAAATTTTCTTGGAGGTCGGAAAATGTTTCAATTAAGCCACCAGCTGCCACTGAACCCATAATTGGGACTCCCTCAAAGATCTCATCAACTATTTGCATAGTTCTAGCTTTTCCTTCTTGCCAGGATATATATCCCTTATCTTGCAAATGCCTTAAGCGACTTTGAACAGGGGCTGGAGATTTCAAACCCATAGCTTTCATCATTTGTCTAATAGAGGGACTATGTTGAAAATCTCGCATATAATTTTTTATCCAGTTAAAAAGCTCATTTTGAGCAGCGGTAAGATCATTATCAATAGAAGGGGGCATTGGAACAAATGTACTCTAATACATTTGTACCTCTTAATATTTAAAATTGCAAGTGACCTTAATAAAGAAGGCAGGATAAGAGTGCTTGTTGAACATGCATTCTATTTTCTGCTTGATCAAAAATTCTATTTTTTTTACTTTCAAATACTTCATCAGTTATCTCTTTAGATCTATAGGCAGGGAGGCAATGAAGAATAATTGCTTCTTTATCAGCCTTACTTACTAAATCATTATCAATAGTGAATCCATTAAAGACTTTATCTTTCTCAGCCTTTTGATTTTCCTCCCCCATTGATGACCAAACATCTGTATAAAGAACATTTGCACCAAGAACAGCAGTATCGGGATCATTAGTGATTTTCAATAAATTCCTATTTTTATATATTTCATACGCTTTATTGATCACCATAGAGTTGGGTTCATATCCCTTAGGACAGGCAATTCTAACTTCTACTCCTAATAATGCCCCGCACAAAATAAGAGAATTTGCGACATTATTTCCATCACCTATAAATGTCAAAACCACATCTTTAAAATCAAGAAATTCCTCATAAATTGTTAAAAAATCAGCTAAAGCCTGACATGGATGTTCTAAATCTGTAAGAGCATTAATAACTGGCTTCGTAGACCACCTTGCATATTCTTCCAAATCTGCATGATTAAAAGTTCTAATCGCAATTACATCACAATATCTGCTTAGAACTCTTGCAGTATCTTTAATTGGTTCTCCCCTCTCTATCTGTGATGTTGTTGGGTTGAGGTCAATAGTGGTTCCCCCAAGCCTAGACATCGCAACTTGGAAACTAACCCTTGTACGAGTCGATGATTTATCAAAAATCAAACCTAAGACTTTATTATGTAGATTAATATTTAATTTTTTATTTTTAAATTTTTTAGAAAGATCTAAAATATGAAAAACTTCATCTGTTGTAATATCCAAGCTTGATAAAAAGTTTTTATTAGCAAGCCTGTTTGGTTTAATCATAAATATTTCTAATAAAATCTAATTTCGACTATGCAGGCATTTTAGTTTCTGCAAGTAGATTCTTTAAATCTTCCCCTTCAATGACTTCTTCTTGAAGAATTTTCTGAGAGATAGATTCAAGTAATGGTAAATTATTTCTTAAAATATTCAATGCTGTCTCGTGCGCATCATCAACCAAATCTCTTACCTCTTTATCAATTGCTTGTGCTGTCGCATCACTAACTGATCTCCTAGGGTTATTACCATTCCCTAAGAATTGACCACCTCCTTGTTTATCGTAAGCAAGAGGGCCAAGAATATCACTCATTCCAAAGGTTCCTACCATTTGTTCTGCTATATCAGTTGCCCTTTGAAGATCATTAGAAGCACCCGTAGTTATTTTGCCAAAAACAACCTCTTCTGCCGAGCGTCCACCTAGAAGTGTCGCTATCTGACCTTTCAATTCGTCTTTTGAATTAAGAAACCTTTCTTCTGTGGGAAGTTGAAGTGTATATCCCAATGCGCTCATACCTCTAGGAACAATGGAAATTTTTGCTACTTTTGATCCTCCCGGCATAAGATGTCCAACAATTGCATGACCTACTTCATGATAAGCAACAACTTTTTTCTCATCATCCTGAAGAACTCTACTTTTTTTCTCTAGACCTGCGACGACTCTCTCAATTGCTTCACTCAAATCTTGTTGTTCTACACTTTTTCTTTTTGCTCTTGCAGCTAACAAAGCCGCCTCATTAACCATATTTGCCAGGTCTGCCCCAGCAAAACCACTTGTAGCTTGAGCGATTGAATCTAAATCAATAGTTTCTGCTAATTTTACTTTTTTGGTATAAATTTCTAAAATTGTTTTTCTACCGGATAAGTCTGGTCTATCTACTAAAACTTGCCTATCAAATCTACCTGGTCTTAATAATGCTGCATCAAGAACTTCCGGCTGGTTAGTCGCAGCTAAAACTATTACAGGTTTATCAGCTGAAGCAAAACCATCCATTTCAGTAAGCAATTGGTTTAGTGTTTGCTCTCTTTCATCATTTCCTCCCACTACACCCATTGATCCTGAACGACTCTTACCAATAGCATCTAATTCATCAATAAAGATAATACAGGGAGCTTTCTTCTTTGCTTGTTCAAACAAATCTCTTACTCTTGCGGCACCAGCTCCTACAAAAAGTTCAACAAATTCAGAACCAGAAATAATGAAGAAAGGAACTTCTGCTTCTCCTGCAACTGCCTTAGAGAGAAGAGTCTTTCCGGTTCCTGGTGGTCCGACCAATAACACACCTTTTGGGATTCTTGCACCAATATCAGTGTATCTTTCTGGTTTCTTCAAAAAGTCAACTATTTCTGTTAATTCATCCTTCGCCTCATCAACACCAGCAACATCTTCGAAAGTAACTTTTGATTCATCATCTGGAACATAAACTTTAGCCTTACTTTTCGTAAAACTCAATGCACCTTGAGCACCTCCTCCACCCATACTCCTTCTTGCAAAAAATTGCAGTACCAAGATAAAAATTAATGGTGGAACTACCCAGCTAAGAATTGTTGAAAAGAAATTTGGTTTTTTAGGGGGAGCTGCCGCGAATTCAACACCTTTACTTTCCAACCTTTGAGGCAGATCCATATCAAAAATTGGAGTCGTTGCTAATACTGAAGGGGCTCCCTCTTCTGCTCCATTCAGTTCGTATCTAATTTGTTCTTGTGTAATATAAGCTCTCTTAACTTCACCATCATTTACTTGATCTATAAATAAAGAGTAAGGGACTCTTGGTATTTGCATATTTTGGTTAGGGAACAAGCTGCTGAATAAAAGTAATGCTCCGAGTCCAATTAAAATGATATTTACTATTCCAAATCTTCTATTAGGCTGATTATCGTCTTGTCTTATTGGCATGATTAATATCAATTGTGGGTTTATTATAAACTAAAAGAACGAGTTCCGTACCTGTATGATTTTTTTTGGGTAAGAACCGAACGGTATTTTAATCAAAAACCACTTCCAAATTTTTTAAGTAATACTCTTCACATAAATATCATTACCGATAAAACTAGTTTCAGGTTCATTTAGGTTAAAAACTTCATCCATATCTGTAAATTCAAAATCCGAGAAAGGATTCATGCTACTTACTCCTCCTAATATCTTTGGTGCAATAAAAGTCATTAGTTCTTGAATACAACCTGCTTTCATAGCTGAAGTTGCCAACTTAGGTCCACATTCCCAGAAAACATTATTACAACCTTTTTTTGCTAATAAATTTGAAAGTAATATAGGATTATCAGAGGATAATTTTTCAATCTCTACACCCTCTGGGATTCTCTTAAGAAATTTCTCATCTGCAGTAGAAGCGTCATATACAACAAGTGTCCTGGCTAATTTACAATCCCACAAATTGGATTTTACTGGCAGGTTTAAAGTTTTTGTGAATACTACTCTTAAAGGCTCAGGATTTCTTATACCTCGAGAAGTTAAAAAAGGATCGTCTTTTCTTAATGTGTTACCCCCAATAACTATTGCGTCAAAGGAAGCTCTTAAAGAGTGAACTAATGATCTTGAATCTTTATTTGTAATCCATTTACTTTTACCATTTTTAAGACCAACTCTTCCATCCATACTCATTGCCCATTTCATAACCCCATAAGCGTTATCGGTAATATTCTTATGAATAAAAGACTTATTTAGTTCTTTAGATTCTTTTTTACATAATCCAAGGTGAACTTTAATCCCAGCATCTTTGAGTAATTTAATACCTTTTCCCGACATTCTTTTGTCGGGATCTTCAATAGAGACAAATACTCTCTTTATTCCAAAAGAAATTATTTTATCTACACATGGAGGGGTTTTACCTTGATGACAACAAGGTTCGAGGTTAACGTATATTGTCCCATCTCTTGCATCTTTTTTTAAATTATTGAAAGCCATTGCCTCTGCATGAGGCATTCCTGATTTTGAATGAAATCCTTCTGAGATAAGATTTCCATTTTTATCCAAGATTACTGCTCCAACCATTGGATTAGGACTTGTTCTTCCTTTACCTAAAGAAGCCAAATATATGGCTCTTTTCATCCACTTGATGTCAATAATATGGCTTTCTATCATCTAAAAAAAATTATTAATCTAATGATCTCCATTCTTTAACGACGAAAGGAGGAACTGGCAACTCTGAAAAAACACCTGATAAAGATAATCTGAGTGGCCTATTTTTATCAATGTTATTTACTAGTTCATTCAAATCAAATTCCGCAGCAGCTTGTCTTCCATCGTTAGCTAATTCAGCATTTAATAATGTTTTGTCATTTAATAACCACTGTTTTCTTCCAGAATCCACTTGTAACTTTGTTGGATGATCAATCCTAAGATTGCCAGGATATCCAATTACTCTTAGGATCAATTTATCTTCAAAAAATGGCGACTTATATGCAACTAGTTGCCATGTTTCAAAATCTAGATCTCTTAAAAACTCACTGCTAGCATTCATTAATTCTCCATTAATTTCTGTTTCTGCTATTTCTGCAAAAACCTTAAGTGGATTAAAAACTATAGAAATTAGTATAGAAAAAGGTATTAAAACCTTGAAAAGAATATTCTTATTTAATTTTAAAATTTTCATCATTTTCAGAATCCATGAGGGCGTCTAGAGTAACTGCTGTTCTAACAAGAGCTTGGTACCTTTTTATGATTTTACGATTTTTTTCTATAACTCGAGATAGATTCACAGTATCTTTATCAGAAAAATTCGTTGTTAAATCACCAGAGTCTTCCTCTATTAACTCAAAATTACTTTCTTTGTTAATTAGAGTTAATAATATTTCGTGTAATCGCTTTCTCCTGTCTGACAAGTAATTTATTATTATTAATCTATAGATATTAGGATAAATTAATAAAACATACAAATAATTTATAATATTCCTCTTAATAAAATTATGACTCAGATAATAAGAAAAGTTCATGTGATAGGAATTAATTCTTTTGAATTTAACGAGCTACCTTTCAAATTACAAAAATTATTTATAGAAACAGAAAATATTGCCGTTCCAGATTCATACTTTGCAAATATTAAATTATGGGCCAAAAATAATGCAAAAAATGAAAAGTTATTCTTCGCTAGCAGAAGTGACAATAAACTGATTAATTGGCTTAAATCTCAAAAAAGCGACGTAATTTTATTTTCTAGGGGCGATCCTCTTTGGTTTGGTATTGGGAGAATACTTATCGAAAACTTTTCAAAAGAAGAATTAAGTTTCTATCCATCAAATACATGTTTTCAATTAGCATTTAGCAAACTAAAAATATCTTGGCAAGAAGCTATTTATGTAAGTATTCACGGAAGAGATTCAACTAAATTGATTGAGGTACTAAAAACAAAGCCCTTAAGTCTAGCGATCATTACAGATTCAAAAAACAACGGATTAGAAATAATTCAAAATAATTTATTAGAGTTAAATCTAGAGAAT
This sequence comes from Prochlorococcus marinus subsp. pastoris str. CCMP1986, assembly GCF_000011465.1. Lineage (NCBI taxonomy): Bacteria > Bacillati > Cyanobacteriota > Cyanophyceae > Synechococcales > Prochlorococcaceae > Prochlorococcus > Prochlorococcus marinus. The sequence continues at coordinate 1,222,336 of NC_005072.1, forward strand.
CTTTACGAATTTTGGATTTGTGAGGAAATAGGTTTTAAAAATGAAAAGATCAGAAAATTTAACCTCAAAGAAAAATTACCATCTGACATTTCTAATTTGAATATTGCTGTTCTTCTGAGAAAAGAAAAAGATCATGTAGAAACTGATATCCCTTTATTTGGATTAAAAGATGATACTTTTAAAACTTTTGAAGACAGACCAAATTTATTAACAAAAAGGGAAGTTAGAATTCAAATTTTGGCTGATTTAGAGTTACCAGAAAATGGCACAATTTGGGATATTGGAGCAGGTTGCGGCTCCATTGGTTTAGAAGCATTAAAATTAAGGCCTAATTTAAAATTATTTTGTATTGATAAAAGAATTGGCTCAAAAGAGTTAATCTCAGAAAATGCAAGAAGATTAGGAGTTTCCCCTAAAGATATTTTTGAAGAAGATGTAAATAATTTATTTAATTCCAATAATATTAATTCTTTGAGAGAGGCTAAGAGAATAATTATTGGTGGCTGTGATAAAAAGACTAAGCTTCGAATTATTAATGAATTGTCTATACATATGAACTGTGGAGATATTGTTGCTATTCCTTTAATAGATATCCAAACCATTAAAGATCTAAGAGATACCTTAAAAGGAAATAATTTCGAAGTGAATTTAAATCTTATCCAGACTTATAAAAGCTTAAGTATTTCAGAAGGAATAAGAATGGATCCAAATAATCCTGTATTTTTGCTTAGAGGAAGAAAACTTTCTTAACTTTAGATTACTTATTAGGTTTACCAACATGAGGCAAACCCCAACCTAATTTATTTCTTAATACCTGAAAGAACTCATGATCCTCAAGCCTTATGAACTTAACCGAATGTTTACTTTTTCTAATTAGAACCCTATCTTCAGGCCAAACATAACAACCTGCATTTCCATCAACCACCATAACTAACCTTTCAGGAGTAGCAGGGAAAACAGTAACTGGTTCCGAATCATTAAAAACCAAAGCCCTAGAAGCTAATGAATGTGGAGCGATTGGTGTTAATTGCACTACTGGGCAATCGGGTGTAATAACAGGGCCCCCGGCGCTTAAAGAATAAGCTGTTGAGCCAGTTGGAGTAGAAAGGATGACCCCATCTGCAGATATATCGACTGGAGCATGTCTTCCTATGGAAATTTCAAAATGACACATACTCGTCAGAGGTTCTCTATGAAGGGCCATTTCATTCAAACAAAGAGATTCCCATCTTCTTTGCTCATTTCTCATTACGCTAATAATTAAACTTTTTCTTTCTTCTATATCCCATTTACCGATAATAAGTTTATCAATTGCTTCCTCTAGATTTGAAAGATATGCTTCCGCAAGAAAACCTAAATGCCCAGTGTTTATTGTAAGGATTGGAATTTTTGCAGGAGCTGTTTGTCGCGCAGCAGAAAGTACTGTTCCATCTCCACCAAGAACAATCGCAAACTCCATAGAGGAATCGAACCCTTCTGGCACACAATTCGAATATCCTAATGGACGCACGTGTTGATCAGGATTGGCAAAGCCAACCATACCTCCAGAACTACTTACTCTTACAACTTCATAATTGGATTTTTCCAATTTTTTTTGAACGGAAATTGCAGTTTGAACAGCCAGTTCTTTACCATCATTGACGATTAGTCCAGCTTTACGTACCAATCGATAAATTTAAAACTAATAGTATTTTAAACTAATTTGATAAAGAAACCTAATTTAAAATACTAATCATATTAAAACTGCTTTAAGAATCTAAGATCATTAGTATAGAACCTTCTTATATCATCAATCTGATGTCTCACCATACAGAATCTCTCTACACCTAATCCAGCAGCAAATCCAGTCCATTTCTCAGAATCAATTCCTAATTTTTCTAGAACCTTTGGATCTACCATTCCACAACCCATTACTTCTAACCATTTACCTTTCCATTGAACATCAACTTCTGCAGAAGGTTCAGTAAAAGGGAAATAACTAGCTCTAAATCTTACAGGAATATCTCCAAAAAAAGTTTTTAAAAAAGTCAGCACAGTTCCTCTTAAATGACTAAAGTTTATATCTTGATCGATACATAAAACCTCCACTTGATTAAAAACAGGAGAGTGAGTAGCGTCTACAGCATCTCTTCTGTAAACTCTTCCTGGAGCAATAATTCTTACTGGAGGTGGATTATTTTCAAGATATCTAATCTGAACAGGTGATGTATGAGTTCTTAGTAGACGATTTTCATCTAGATAAAAAGTATCCTGCATATCTCGAGCTGGATGATTTTTAGGTATGTTAAGTGACTCAAAATTATAAAAATCACTCTCTATCTCTGGGCCATTCTCTACTGAGTATCCTAATCCGCAAAAAATATCTATGATCTCATCTTGAGTTGAAATTAAGGGGTGCTTATTCCCAGGAAGGGTTCCTGTGGAAGGAATCGTAACATCAATTTTTTCATCTTCGATCTGTTTATCTATGGCTTCACTAATAAGTTGATTTTTTCTTTCAGTAATTAAATCTTGCAAGTTTATCTTTATCAAGTTTGCCTTCTGTCCAATAATTGGTCTATCAACAGAAGATAATTTGCCCATAGTCTTCAATATTATTGATAATTCTCCTTTTTTTCCTAACAAAGAGACTCTTAATTGGTCCAATTCAGAATCACTTTTCGCATTTTTTATATTTTCATTCGCGAGGAGGGAGAGATTATTTAATTTGCCCTCAATTTGGCTTAATGATTCAATTTGACTCACTGATATAGTAAAAATAGATATAGTTTTATCTTACTTAAATATTGTCCATAATAAAATGTATTGATTAATGGAATCATTAAATATTTTAATAAGTAATGACGATGGGGTTTTCGCTGAGGGAATAAGAGCTCTAGCCAAATCCGCATTAAAAAAAGGGCATAAAGTAACAGTAGTATGTCCGGACCAAGAAAGATCGGCGACTGGTCATGGCCTCACTTTGCAGTCACCTTTGAGAGTTGAAAGAGCAGATGAATTATTTGATAAAGGTATTAAAGCTTGGGGTTGTTCAGGGACCCCTGCTGATTGCGTTAAACTCGCACTATCAGAATTATTAGATAAAAAACCTGACTTAGTTCTTTCTGGAATAAATCATGGTCCAAATTTAGGAACAGACATTTTTTGTTCTGGAACAGTAGCTGCAGCTATGGAAGGTACTTTAGAAAATGTTCCATCAATGGCAATAAGTGTTGCGAGTTTTAAATGGAAAAATTTTGAATTTGCAGGTGAAATTGCAATGAATATTGCTGAACAAGCAATAAAGGATAGTTGGCCAAAGTCTCTTCTTTTGAACTTGAACATACCTCCTTGTGAAAGAAATAAAATAAAGGAATTATCCTGGACAAGATTATCAATCCGAAAATATAAAAACCAATTTTCTAAAAGGGAAGATCCAAGAGGCGATGATTATTATTGGTTAGCAGGTGAGGCTGTTTTAGATCTTAAATCAAAAGGTGATGGCCCCAAGAATTGGCCTAGTGATGTCTCTCAAATACAAGAAAATAAAATTTCTCTTACACCAGTAGAACCAGACTTGTTTTGGAGAGGAAGTATAGATGTGTTACCAAAAATCAATACTTCATTTATAAATGCTTCTTAGCAACCATAAAGAGAAGCAAAGTCCAAAGAAATGAGCGGCGATAACTTGTGTATTACTTAGTACTGATAAAATCTCAAGACCAGTAATAGGAATATCAGATGACGCCGTAATAAGTTGACCAGTTGTTTGAGAGGAAGCCTGTATAAAAAGTGCACCCATAAGTGCTTGATATCCAATTAAGCCAAACAAAATTCCTAACAAATCATTTATTAAGCCTCTTTTTATTAATTTGCTTGTTTGCCCTCTAGAGGGTCTAGCATTACTTGCAATTGCTCTGCCAGTTCTGACTATTAACCAACCTTGCCACAAACTAAAAAGTAGTAAAATCAAAGAAATTGTTGTTAGAGATAGACCCGGAGTCAAACTCAGTTGTCCTTCGCTTTTATTTACAACATTTGAAAAAAGCAAAACAGCTGTTACTACAACACCTAAAATGGATTGAAGCCAAAAGCGTATCCACCCAATGCGCCGCATTCCAAATGAAAGCGACTGAAAATCAATTTTGTCAGACATTCATTTGATTGAATAACTATGATCTATTCAAATTTGCCATCAAAATCATAAAATTGCACGTTATCTTGTGATCTCTTTAATATCACCATCTGAAGTTAAGCAGCCCACCTCAATCGCTATTGGTAGTTTTGATGGTCTGCACGCGGGTCATAGAAAATTAATAGAAAGTGTTGTTAAAGAAAATGATTACACACCCACAATCGCAAGCTTTTGGCCACATCCAAGAGAAGTGCTCTATAAAGAAACTCGTCTTAGACTTGATCTACCAGAGGAAAAGCTCCCTATCCTTGAAGATCTTGGCATAGAACAATTGGTTCTAATTCCCTTTGATAAGAATCTTTCTAAATTAAGTGCAGAGAAATTTATTAAAAATATTTTGATCAATCAATTACAAGCAAAAAGTATTTCAGTAGGGGCTAATTTTAGATTTGGCTTCAAAAGAAGTGGAGATATTAATACAATTAAACTTGCCACAAAAGATTTGGATATAAAACTAAAAATCATTTCAATTTTAGAGGATAAGGGAGGAAGAATTAGCAGCAGCAGAATAAGAGATTTATTACAAAAAAGTGATTTAAAGAATGCTTTTAAAATACTTAATAGGCCATACAGTTTTAAAGGAAAAGTAGTTAAAGGAAAAGGTATTGGGAAGAGCCTAGGATTTCCTACAGCAAATCTTGAAATAGATGGAAGAAAATTTTTACCTGGTGAAGGAGTCTATGCAGCATGGTCTACGATAAATAATTCTTCCAATAAAATTGCCTCTGTTATGAATCTTGGTTCTCAACCAACTATTGATCCTCTCTTGCCATCTGCTGTTGAAGTTCATTTAATTAATAAAGATATCAACCTATATGGGCTAAATTTATCAGTAGAACCTATTGAGAAGCTAAGATCACAAATCAAGTTTCAAAATATTGATGAACTCTCTAATCAAATTACAAAAGACAGAGAAAATGCATTAAAAATTCTTTGTAAGCATAATAAATAAATTTCTATATGAAAAACCCAAACATAATTCAACCTGAAGATTTACGAATATCTCAAATTATTGACGCTAATTTAGATAGAGCAAGAGAAGGTCTAAGGGTTTTGGAGGACTGGGCCAGATTTGGCTTGGGTAATGAAGATTTTGTTATAAGAATAAAAAACTTCCGACAAATATTAGGTAAAAATCATTTAGAAATTTATAAATTATCAAGAAACCATATTGAAGATCAATGCAAAGGGTTATCTCATGTCGAACAAATCAACAGGAATAGTTCCTCTAAAATAATAAGTTCTAATTCTGCAAGAGTTCAAGAAGCGCTTCGAGTTATTGAAGAATTTTCAAGGATTCATAATAGTAAACTTTCTAAAATAGCTTCCGAGATTAGATATGAAATTTACACTTTAGAAATTGAAATATTAAATTTCAATACTCGTAAGAGAGCACAATCAATAATTAGTAAAAACAATTTATATTCGATAACAGACCCAAGAGAAAACTTATTAGAAATAATTGAAAAAATATTATTAGGAGGGGTAAAAATAATTCAGCATCGATTTAAAGAAGGTAATGATAAAGACCATCTCAAAGAGGCAATTGAAATAAATAAATTATGTAAGAAATATAATTCTTTGTTCATCGTTAATAACAGATTAGATATAGCATTGGCATCAAAGGCAGATGGTGTTCATCTTGGTCAAGACGACCTCGATATAAAAACAGTAAGAAAATTACTTGGTGCCTCAAAAATCATTGGAGTTTCAGCCAACAATTCAACTGACATCAATAAGGCTGTAAAAGATGGATGCGATTACATTGGAGTCGGGCCAGTTTTTCCAACTTTGACAAAGAAAAATAAAGAACCTCTCGGTGAAGAGAAAATTAAGGCCTTAACAAAAGAACTAAATATTCCTTGTTTTGCAATAGGAGGAATTAATAAATTAAATATCTCTTCTCTAAAAAATCATGGAATTAGTAAGGTTGCAATAGTTTCTGGGCTGCTAAATTCAGAAGATCCAAAAGATGAAGCTATGATTATCATAAAAGAATTATCCCATGAAAATTAGTGTTAACGGTAAAGAAAAAAAAATAGAACTAGAAAATGAAAATGCTTTACTTTCAAGCACTTTAGAATTCCTAGGATATAAGCAAAATACTGTGGTAGTCGAAGTAAATGACTTAATTATTAACTCAAAAAAATGGGATAGTGAAATACTTAAAGAAGGCGATAAGTTAGAAATCGTATCTATTGTTGGAGGCGGATAATTTACTATGTAGTAGAAATTCGGAAATCTTCATATTTTTTTAACGTTAAGCATGAAACAATAACCCAATTTTTAATTTTTTCATTTTATATTTTTAATACTTTAACAAGAAAATGAAAGAAAACCTAAATCAAAATTCAAGATCTTTGAAATGGGAGCCGAATGGTGAATTAGCCCAAAAAGATTTATCCGAATTAATCGAAAGATTAAAAAATGTAGAAGGTGATGATACTTCTTCAGAATTATCAAGATTAGGTACCAAATCGAACATAATATATTAATTTTGTTACTAAGAGCTTGTTTTTAGAGAAATCTATATCAAATTATAATTACTGTAGATTAAATACATGACCAAAAGATATCCAGAATGGGTAAATACGAGTGTTGTTATAAAGGCTATAAAAATGCGGGAAGAAGGATTACTTTCTAAACAACTAAATTTATGGATAGAGAATTTATTAGAAATCGAAAAACATAATTAACCTTTAGCAAATCCTTTTTATAATTCTTAGCGCAGCCATTGCCGCTCCATAACCATTGTCTATATTCATAACCGAAATCCCAGGAGCACAACTTGATAACATACTATTTAGAGCAGTTTCTCCATTCTTACTAACTCCATACCCTATGGAAACCGGCACCGCAATTATAGGTTGAGATAATAATCCTCCAATAACAGTTGCGAGAGCTCCTTCCATTCCCGCACAAACTATAAGAACATCGTATTTATTAATTTCCTCTATTTCACTGAATAAACGATGAAGTCCTGCTACTCCTACATCTATAAAAGTTTGACAGCTAACTCCATAAATTTCTAGAGATAATTTAGCTTCAAGTGTTACTGCTAAATCACTAGAGCCTCCTGAGATTATTGCTACTTTTTTATTTGTCGAGAATTTATTTAAATTTTCACCAATTATAAAGCAATTTGCTTCTTCAATAAATCTCCCCTCCTTAAAGATTTCTAATAAATGTGCAGCTTTTTCTTTATCAATACGCGTAATAAAAACTACTTCTTTTTTTTCTAAGACTTCTTTAGACACTCTCTCCAATTGATCTATACTTTTATCTGCACCCCAAATCGCTTCAATAAGTCCAATTCTTCCTCTTCTCTGGAAGTCAAACCTAATATCTAAATTCATCCTTGTTTAACTAACTCTCCTTCATAAATTAATTCAAAAGGATTAACATTTGTATTCAAAGATGTTTTAACGTTTTCTTCGAATTTTTCTTGCACCTCATTTACTTCGTTCATTGATATACTTTTCCATAGTTTTTTATTTTCCCAGTTTACCAATATTAAAGCTTCTTCCTTTTCTTTATCCCAGAATATTTGTCTACCTAAAAAACCAGATTGAATAGATAACCAAGGCTCCCAAACTTCTTTTTCAGCCTGAAGCCATACTTTTTTAAACTCAGAAGGAATCTTAAGTCTTAATTCTTCTGTGACAGGTCCACTTTGATAAGTATCCATGGGAAGAGCATTAAGGGTTGGAGAATTGATTTGAAAAAGAAAAATGAATAGAAAAATAAATAAAAAAGAAAGGTTTTTTATTTTCTCTTTAACATTAAATTTTATTTTCATTCTTTTTTCTCAAGCAACACTACAGAGTGACAACTTATTCCTTCCTCTCTACCCTCAGGTCCCAATTTCTCATTTGTGGTAGCCTTTATTCCAATAAAACTACCATTAATTTGTAAGGTATTGGAAATATTATTCTTCATTAGTTGCACATGGGGTTTAATTTTTGGTCTTTCAGCCACGATAACGCTATCAATATTATTAACTTCCCAACCTTCCTTTCTAATTAATTCAATAACTTTAGATAATAAAAATAAACTATCAGCATTTTTCCATTTCTGATCAGATGGTGGGAAATATTTTCCAATATCTCCAAGAGATAGAGCTCCTAATAATGCATCCATTATTGAATGACTAAGAACGTCAGCATCACTATGACCATCAAGTCCTAAATTATCAGGATGCTGCATCTTAACTCCTCCAATTATTAAGTCCCGCCCCTCCACTAATCTATGAATATCATATCCATTACCTATTCGGAATTTCATTATTTCATTTGAGTCTCTGTTTATTCTCTTACTTTTTGGTAATTTTTTATAGTCATCATTCGAAATCAAATCATTTCTTCTATCCAAGGTCCTTTCTAACATTTTTTGCTTACGCCATAATTTAATCTCTTCATGATTACCACTAACCAGAATATCTGGTACCCTCATTTCTCTAAAAATTAAAGGTCTAGTGTAATGAGGATATTCTAATAAAGAAGAATTATGACTCTCATCTATTAAGGAGCCTGGATCTCCTAGGGTTCCTGGTAATAATCTTGTTAAGCCATTTATTATAGATATAGAAGGAATTTCGCCACCTGAAAGTACATAATCACCGATAGAAACCTCTTCATCAGCCAAGCATCTAACTCTTTCATCAAAACCTTCGTATTGCCCACAAATAATTATCAATTGATCCAAAGAAGACCATCTTAAAAGATCCTGCTGCTTCAAGACTTTACCTTGTGGAGTCATTAATAGAGTTTTACTATTCGGTAATTTATCTATTGAATCATGAGCCTTGTAGATCGGTTCTGGTTTTAAAACCATCCCTGAACCTCCCCCGTAAGGCTTATCATCTACTTGCCTATAATTACCTTCTCCGTATTCTCTTAAATCGTGCAAGTTAACATTAATCAGATTTTTCTCTAAAGCTCTTGTTATGACCCCTAAATTATTGATTAATTCAAAAGCTTTGGGAAACAACGTAATTACGTCAAAATTGAAACGAGTCATTTAATAATCCACCTCATAACCTAGCTCCATTAATTTTGATTCTTTTTTTCTCCAATTTGGAACAACTTTTACAAACAACTCCAAGTGAACTGGACCATTTATTAACTTCTTCATATTTGATCTTGCACTCTGACCGATAGTCTTTAACATCGAACCTTTTTTACCAATAAGAATTCCCTTTTGACTTGTTCTCTCAACAATAATTGTAGCCAAAATAGCCGTAAAATTTTTACCCTTATCTCTTTTAATTTCCTTAATTTTTTCTATGTTTACTGCAACACTATGGGGAACTTCCTCCCTTGTATTGATTAATACTTGCTCTCTAACTAAATCCGCTAATAAATTATCTAGAGGTTGATCGCATATTGTCTCTTCCTCGTAAAGCATTGGTCCTATTGGGAGGAAATTTAAAATTATATCAATCAATTCAGAGCACCCATCTCCTTCAGATGCACTTACAATTTGAAAATTTTTACTATTTCCAAAAACTTTTCTATATTGATCTAATCTTAGACTCTTGAATTCCTTATTCACTAAATCCCATTTATTCAATGCAACAATAAATTCAGTTTTATTGGCAACTAAAAAATCTTTTATGTATTCATCACCTCTCCCAGGTTCAACACTTGAATCTAGAACTAAAACAACCATATCTACTCCATTTATTGCTGATTTTGCATTTTTCACAAGTATTTCGCCTAGAAGATGATGAGGTTTATGTACTCCAGGCGTATCTACAAAAATTATTTGCCCAAATTTTGTAGTAAGTATTCCTTTTAATTTATTTCTAGTAGTCTGAGCAACAGGAGATGTAATTGTTATTTTCTCTCCAATTAACTTATTTATTAAAGTAGATTTCCCTACATTTGGCCTTCCTAGTAAAGTTACGAAACCAGATTTATAATTAGTCAAAACTCTTTTAAAATATCCATAATAAAATTCTGATCAAAAATGATAAAAAAAGCTATAAACTTAAAAGAAACTTCTTTTACTCAGGCAATAAATATATCTGCTCAATGGTGTAATGAATGGGGAGAAGATCTTTTAAGTGAGGAAGTTTTGGCGGATAGAGTTGCAGAGCTAATTAAAACAAAAAACGGTTTAAGAGGTTTTTTTGCTTATGCATTGTCAGATCAAAATTGTTATTTATTAGATAAGCTTCCGTTCTCATTTGTTTTCAAACTTCAAGAAGCTGGAAATGATGTAGTCGAAATAGTAGTTAAAAATCTAATTATGAGCTCTGCCCAAATAATTGTTCATGAAAGTGATAATAATCTTGAATATAAATCTAATTCGGAAAATATATCAGAGAGATGTAAAAGCATTTTGCGAGTTTTAGAAACTAAGTCTGTTACTAAAAATATTAATCAAATAATGAATAATTTAGACAATCTTGGAAATAGCTTCGATAATTCAAAAAAATATAATGAAAAGCAAAAGCAATTTATAAAGCATCAAATTCTTGATATTGCAAAGTAAAAAAGCGTAGATAGTTCTACGCTTTTAGATATAAAAATTAAGTTAAAATTATTTTTTAATTTCTTCTTCCACCACCTTGAAGTGCAATCATCAATCTTAAAATAAATACAAATAGATTTATGTAGGTTAAATACATACCTAATGCTCCGGCTAGATATTGATCGTCACTATATCTTCTTGGCATTGTGTAAAAATCTAAAAAAGACATCGCAACGAATAAAACTGTTCCAAATCCTGCAATCATCAATTCAAGACCTGAACCTCCAAAAACACCTGGAGCAAAGAATCCTCCAATTAATTGAACAAACATTGCTATCAACAAACCAATCAAGCCAAGTCCAACAACTCCGCTAAGAGCTTGTCCCACGCTATCGCTCATCCTTTGTCCTGTGTAAGAAGCTATTACAAAAGTGATCCCCGTTGCCAATGCTGCTGTGCCAACAGATCCGATTCCAATTGTCCCAATGGCCAAAGCAACTATGCCACTTAACGTAAATCCTGTTAACAAACTGAATCCAGTTAACAAAGGTAATGCTTTTGCATTATTAGCATTGTTGGCTGCACTTGTTGCAATGAAGAATAAAACCAATTCAGCTATTAAAGCAACAATAGAAAGAGGTTGAAATAGTGAAGGATTTGTTGCTATCAGTGAGACACCTGCCAATACACCTAAAGAAGTTAAAACCATTCCACCACCTACATAGGGAAGAGCTTTCTGTACTACATTTGGTCCAACGATTGAGCTAGTTTGAGCATCGCGAATAGCTTGATTAAAATTACTGCTTGCTGGCATTTTTATACCTTTTTATTTAATTATATTCTATCTAACTTTTTATATTTCAGTGTACGGATCACCCGAGTAATAGTTTATTCATAGGCCTTAATAATTTTCTGGACTAATGGATGGCGAACTACATCATCAATAGTTAAATAACAAAACTTTATTCCTTCGATATTAGAGAAAATTTTTGATGCTTCAACTAAACCACTTAACTGATCATTTTTTAGATCAATTTGAGTGATATCACCATTTATAACCATCTTTGATCTTTCCCCTAACCTAGTTAAAAACATTCTCATTTGAGAAGTGGTAGTATTTTGAGCTTCATCTAAAATAATCAAAGAATTATCTAAGGTTCTACCTCTCATAAATGCTAATGGTGCGACTTCAATAATGCCTTTATCAATTAATGAATTTGTTTTATCATATCCAAAAATACTATGTAGAGAATCAAATAAAGGGCGTAAGTATGGATCAACTTTTTGCTGTAAATCTCCAGGCAAAAAACCTAAATTCTCACCAGCCTCTACGGCTGGTCTTGTTAAAACAATTTTTTCAATTTTTTTCTCATTTAATAATCTGGCGGCACAAACAGTTGCTAAAAATGTTTTACCTGTTCCTGCTGGACCAATAGCAAAAGTTAAATCAAAGTTCTCTATAGATTCAACGTATTCTTTTTGACTTATAGTTCTAGGCCTTAAATATCTACCCTCTTTTGAACGAGCTAGAATCTTTTTTCCAAGTTCAGCATGAGAAGAAGATTCTCCCATATTTAAAGAACTCAGAGCAGCCTTAAGATCCACTTCTGGGACTTCTAATCCTTGTTCCCAAATTGGTCTTGTTAGCTCTACCAATGCAGACGCCCTCTCAAGTTTAGGTATTACTCCATTCAATTCAAGTTGTAAACCTCTAATAGTTAAGGAGACACCAGTAAGAGATTCAAATTTTTTTAAAAAAGAATTTCCAGGACCAGATAATGCAGTAGCAGCATCTGAACTTGGCAAATCTATAGTGAAGTGACCAGTTTTGGAAACTTCTTTCATCTAATTAATAAATAATAATAAGTTTGACAATTTTTTAGCTTTCAGCTTCTTTACTATCACTTTCAGCCTCTTTACTCTTGGCTTTTGCAATCTTTTCTTTTTCTAATTTAGCCTTACCAATAGCTATGGAAGGTCTAACTTTCTTTTCTAGTAATCCACCTTTTTCTAATAAAGTTCTTACAACATCGGTAGGTTGTGCTCCCTGAGTAAGCCTGATTCTTAATGCTTCTGTATCAAGCCTAGTTTCTTTAGTTCTTGGATTGTAAAAACCTAACTCTTGAAGAGGTCTTCCATCTCTTCTAGAAGTACTATTGCATGCAACGATCCTAAAACTTGCTTCTTTTTTCTTTCCAAAGCGCTTAAGGCGCAATTTAATCATTTTAAATTAGTACAGATTATTTAATAATATCATTTGAAGGTAGCTATTAATAAACTATAAATCCCCAAAGCCTTTTTTCTTTTTATTAGATTTTTGTTTTTTAAACGATTTATTACTATTTCCTCCTCCCATTCCTGGCATCCCTCCCATTCCTGGCATCCCACCCATTCCTGGCATTCCACCCATTCCTGGCATCCCACCCATTCCTGGCATCCCACCCATTCCTGGCATCCCACCCATTCCTGGCATTCCACCATTTGACATTTGTTTCATAAAACCTCTCATTCTTTGAAAATCAGCAAGTACTTTATCAACATCTTTTGCTTGATATCCACTGCCTTGTGCAATCCTTTGTCTTCTTGATGGTTGAGCCGCAAGGACTTCTGGCTTTTGCTTTTCTTCTAAAGTCATAGAGGAGATCATTGATTCAATTTTTTTTAATTGTTCTTCCCCATTTTTTATCATTCCATCATCTATTTTATTCATCCCTGGTATTAATTTAATTAAGCCTCCAAGTGATCCCATTCTCTTCATTAATCTCATTTGCTTAACAAAATCATTAAAATCAAAAGTTGCCTCTTGAAGTTTCTTTTGCATTACTTCCGCATCAGCAAGCTCAACTTCTTTTTGTGCCTTTTCAACAAGTGTTAAGACGTCTCCCATGCCAAGAATTCTGCTTGCCATTCTTTCTGGATGGAATGGCTGTAATGCTTCTATCTTTTCACCAGTACCTATAAATTTGATTGGTTTTCCACTTATTTTTCTTATTGAAAGAGCAGCTCCACCTCTTGAATCCCCATCCAACTTTGTTAATATTGCCCCTGTTATACCAACTTTTTCATGAAATGACTTCGTCAAATCAGCTGCTTCTTGACCAATCATAGAATCTACAACCAGTAAAACTTCATCAGGCTTTGTAACCTGTTTTATTCGAACCATTTCGCCCATCATTGATTCATCTATTTGCAATCTTCCAGCAGTATCAACAATTAAGGTATCTATATTATTTGCGTTGGCATAACTTAAAGCATCCCTTGCTATTTCTTCAGGCTTACTATTTTTTTCTTTCGCTGAGAAAACTTCAAGATCATATTGATTACCAATTGTCTTAAGTTGTTCAACAGCTGCAGGCCTATAAATATCAGCTGCAACTAATAAAACCTTTTCTTCTTTCTCCTTCAAATAAAGGCCTAACTTACCTGTTGCTGTTGTTTTCCCAGCACCTTGTAAACCTGCCATCAAAATAACAGTCGGTGTCGTTTCTTTTTTATTTAATGGAGAATTTTCATTTCCCATAATATTTATTAATTCTTTGTTAACTACTTCTATAAATTTCTGTCCGGGATTAACACCTCTTACGACTTCTTCTCCAATAGCTTTATCTTTTACATCTGAAACAAATTCTTTAACCACCGATAAACTAACATCAGCATCTAATAATGCTTTTTTGACTTGCTTTAAAGCATCATCAATATTATTTTCGCTAATTTTTGCTTCACCTCTTAAACCCTTTACGGCGTCTTCAAAGCGTGAAGAAAGTTCATCAAACATTATTTATTATTATTTCTTTAAGTATTATAAATGATACTAAAACTCAATCCTAAACACCACTAATGTAGTCAACTAATTTCCAGGAGTTATTTGAGAAACCTAAAATATATTTAACTTTCAAAAAAGGAGTGAAAGTTGTTTCATTTATCAATTCCCCATCTATTTTTAATATTTTTTCTGAATACTTTAAGTCAACTGATACTGATATTCTTGATGCCGTTTGAGTTAAAAGTACAATATTTTCGATATTAGCATTGATATTTTTGTAGATACCTTTTTGAATATCAAGTTCTCTTTCCTTCTTTAATCTATCAATCAAATCATCTTGAACTATCTTTGATAAATTAATTTCACCTTTTCCTGCTAGAAATTTACTTTTGTTAACAAGCCATGTATTAATTAAATTTTCTATTTTTTCTAAGGAGGGAGAAGCAGTTTTTATTTCTTCACCTGAAAAAATAACTTTTTCTGCATTATCTGAGAGAATAATTTTTGAGTTATCGAGAACTTTCTTTTTATCATCTTGATTTAAACCTTCATAAAAGACATTCTTATTTTCATTTATCGATAACGAGTTATCAATTATTTCTTTTTCCTGCACGGGTTTTTTGAGATTATTTCTTACAAATCCAACACCTAGGCCAAAAGCAAATAAAATCAAAAAAGCATACAGATATGTTAGGTAGGAAGATTTATTAAATATTCTGTAGTTCTCTAAGGCTTCTCCAAATACAAATTTTAATTCAGCAATTTTTTCTATTGCGTACTTATAAAATTCTATTGATTTGTTTTTAATAATCTCATCTGTATAAATATTTTCTTCAATAACTTCTTGACCATCTTCTCTTACTCCTCCAGGCAAAGGTAATCGGCCTTCTTCAAAATTATCCGAATTTAAATCAGGGCCCGTACTTGAATCTTTTAAAGATTCTTGGGCTTGAAAAATAGGTTTATTTTGAGGCCCAGACTTAAACACAGTTCTATTTGACTTCTTTTCTATTTGCTCAATAAATTCTTGGATTTCTCTATCTTCAAACCAAGAGTCTAAATCGATTTCTTTTAAATCAATATCCCTATAACCAACCAAAACATCATTTTCTAACCAATTTTTACAAAAAATACATATTGCTTCTAATTTTTCTCCAGGATAATTATTCAACCAATCTCTTAACTTCTCATCGGAACTACTTAAAAACCTTGCTGAGGATTGCTCAACATCTGCTAAAAGCAAATCAAGGCAACCTATTAATGGCATTGAGTCAAGTCCTGATAAATTTAGTTTTTTTAATATTTTTCGAGCTTCGAATAATTTTGCAGGTTTTCTTCTTGCAAAACCAATTGCTGTTAAAGATAAAAAAGCTAAAAATCCTGCTTCACTTGAACCCCTTTTTTGTAATTCTAAAAATAAATCTATCTGATCCTGAACAGTCAAGAATGGCTTTATTTGTTGAAAGAAAGATTCAAATTCTTGCTGATTTAGAAAATCATTATATTCAGATTTATTTTTTCCTTCTAATCCACCTCTTTTGATTATTAAATTTTCCAGCATACTTAAACCTTTTTTATGCGAGTCATAATCATTTAGATCTCTACTTAACAAATCAAGAATTCGATACGGAAGAAGCGACACTAAGTCCTCCTCAAGAGTTTTCCGTAATTCCCCTAGTTTGCCCATTCTTTGAAGAAGCTGTATGCCTTCTTGTAAAAAATCTGCAGCATTTGAGTAAGATCTTTGATCTTGCTCTTGTATTGCAGCATCTCTAGATGTTAAAGCCGCTAACAAGGTAAGATCAGCTTCTCTACTGCTACCCAATGCAGGAGTTTGGGGGGGTTGCAATGCTTTTCTTGTTATTTTAAAGGCTTCTTTAGAAGAGCCCGATTCCCAAAGGAGAATTAATCCTGCAACCTCTCTATTGGAAGATAAATCTAAACCTGATGCTCCATTTAGTAATAAATTTTCGTAATCTCTTCTACTATCTGGATCTGTAAGCAAATCTGCAGTAAGGCGAAGCAATTCCGACCTTTGAGTTAAAACCTCGTACGTGAATCCTTCATCAGGAGTTTTATCCAAGCGTAATTGGAAAGCCCTTAATATTTCCTCAGATGTTGCTGAGGGGCTTACGCCTATTAAACGAAAGTGATCTAATGGAAGTTCCAAACAAATATCCTATTGAAAATCCTTTAGATGAATTTTATCAATTTATATTTTTTTTTCATAATGTCTTGGAGAGTTATTAAAAAAAAACATGAAAATCGTCCATTGAGGCTTAGAATGTTAACAAACCAAAACTTCATTAAGGTATTTTCTTGGAAACACACGTAGAGAGAATTTCAAATCTTCAGGACTTTAAAAAAGCGAAGTTAGATCGTGAAACCGGATTATTTCTCTATGAAGACATGACGCTTGGTAGAAGATTTGAAGATAAATGTGCTGAGATGTACTACAGAGGTAAGATGTTTGGTTTTGTACACCTTTATAACGGCCAAGAAGCAATCAGTACTGGAGTGATTGGAGCAATGAAAAGGAAGCATGACTGGTTTTGTAGTACTTATCGCGATCATGTTCATGCGCTTAGTGCAGGTGTTCCATCTTTTGAAGTAATGAGTGAATTATTCGGTAAAGCAACAGGATGCAGTAAAGGCAGAGGTGGTTCTATGCATTTGTTCTCAAAGGAACATCATTTATTAGGAGGATATGCTTTTATTGGAGAAGGTATTCCAGTTGCTTTGGGATCAGCTTTTTCAAGTAAATACAAAAAAGAAGTTGTAGGTGACAATCAAAGTGACTCTGTAACAGCTGCTTTCTTTGGAGATGGTACTTGTAATAATGGACAATTCTTTGAATGTTTGAATATGGCTCAATTATGGAAATTACCAATTATTTTTGTAGTTGAAAATAATAAATGGGCTATTGGCATGGCTCATGACAGAGCCACAAGCAACCCAGAAATATGGAGAAAAGCATCAGCTTTCGGTATGCATGGTGAAGAAGTTGATGGGATGGATGTATTAGCTGTGAGGGGAGCTGCTCAAAGAGCTGTTGAAAGAGCAAGAGCTGGAGAGGGTCCAACATTACTGGAATGTTTAACTTACAGATTCAGAGGTCATTCTTTAGCCGACCCAGATGAATTAAGAGCTGAGGAAGAGAAGGAATTCTGGGCCAAAAGGGACCCTATTAAGAAATTAGCTAATCAGATCATAGAAGGAAATTTTGCTCAAGAGGAGGAATTAAAGAGTATAGAGAAAAAAATAGATTTAGAAATCTCTGAATCTGTTAAAAATGCTCTAGATGCTCCAGAACCGCCTTCTAACGAATTAACTAAATATATTTGGGCTGAAGATTAAATTAAATCCCACTAGGTAATTTTCTAGTTAAGTTTCTTAATTTTCTAAGAGCCTTAAGTTCCACTTGTCTTACTCTTTCTCTAGAGACTTCTAATAACCTACCTATTTCTGCTAATGTATGTCTCTCATTTCCATCTAACCCAAATCTTAACTTGAGAACATGTTGTTCTTGTTCGCTTAAGTGACTTAACCACTTTCCTAACTGCTCTTGATGCATCTTTTGCTCAACTTGGTCCAGGGGTTCTTCATTATTACTGTCTGCAATAAGGTCACCCAAGAAACTCCTACCATCATCTCCATTTACAGGTGCGTCCAAACTACTTGTAGATAGAGCTTGTCTCAATACAGAATCCAGTTCTTCTACATCTATTTCCATTGCTTCCGCAATTTCAATTCTACTTGGCATTGCTCCAAGTTTATGAGCTAATTCCCTACTTATTTTTCTTATAGTGGCAAGCCTCTCACTTAAATGAACTGGTAAACGAATAGTTCTGGATTGGCAGGCAATAGCTCTGGTCATACTTTGACGAATCCACCAAAAGGCATAAGTAGAAAACTTATATCCTCTTGTAGGGTCAAACTTTTCGACTGCTCTCTCTAAACCTAAAGAACCCTCTTGAACAAGATCTAAAAGTTCTAGTCCTTTACCTTGATATTTTTTCGCAACACTAACTACTAACCTTAAATTAGCTTTCATCATTCTCTCTTTTGCTCTTCTTCCAATCTTTATAGTTCTTTTATCTTGAGGAGTAAATTCTTTTGTTTTTTCATTTAGTTGACCGTCTTCGGTTAGAACCATCATTTTTTGAACTTGGTTACCCAATTCAATTTCTTCAGCAGGTGTTAATAAAGGGACGCGACCTATATTTGAAAGATACCAACTTATAGGGTCATTACCTCTTCTTTTTTGGGGTTCAGTTGATGTTGTTGCTGATGCAGCCATTTTTTACCTAGATTGAGGTATTAAAACTTTCCTACACTTTTATTGAAATACGCGATTACTTAATACCTGCTTCAGATTTCAGGTGCAAATTGTGTAGTTATGTGTTAGAAACTATAAAAAACTCTTTATAATTGTTTCTTTCATGACATTAGCCTCGTTTTTGTTTTTCTCATTAACTTTGATAATTGGGCTCCTATTAAAGAAGCATTTGATCCTTTTTTACACTTTGATGCAGCAAAAGAGTGTAAAAAAACGTATTTTGCTAAAGATTCAGTCTTTGTGTAATCTCTAGAAGACAACTCTATTGATGAACATCCACCAATAAATCCAGATAAAAGATCTCCTAAACCCGCTCTCGAAGTTTCAGCATCAGTTCCAAAAAGTTGCCATGCATTTTCGTTATTGGCAATAACACTATTTGCTCCCTTTAATAAAATACTTATATCAAATGCTTTTGCAGCTTTTTTAGCTAATTCAACTTTGTTAGTACAGTCAATCTCAGGGAATAACCTCATAAATTCTTTATTATGGGGAGTAATCCAAGTCTTAGATTTTCTTTCTAAGAAAAATTTAGGTCCCAAATTTGATTTAGAAATTCTATTAAGTGCATCCGCATCAAGAATCAATAAACCTTTTAAATCTAATAAGTACTGTGTTGATTTTTCCCAATCTTCCTCATTCAAGCCAATTCCTGGACCAATAACTATTGAATCATAAGCAGAAAAATCAACATTCTTTAAGGCATTGAATAAAATTGAATTTCCATTTTTGTCGCTACTGAGACTTCCTGTAACTACTACTTCTGGTTCAACTTGCCAAATAGAATTTGAAACTAAATTAGGGATAATTGCTGATACAAATCCTGCCCCACTTGAAATAGCACCTTTTATTGCTAGATATGCTGCCCCAGGATATTTTTCACTTCCCGCAATTACTAATGTTCTGCCTCTTTTATATTTACTTGAATTTTTTGGCAGTAAAGGAAGCTTAATTGTTCTTAAATCTTGATAAGAAATTTTTAAAATCTTACTTTCTAATTTACATAATTGACTTCTACATATACCTATATCGATATGATGTAATTCGCCAACGTAAGGTAGTGCAGTATCTTGTAATAATCCAATCTTATTAAGACCGACAACTAAATTAAAATCAGCTTTTACAGCATTTTTCAAGAAGGGTTTCCCAGAATTAGGACATAAACCCGTTGGAACATCTATGCTTACAACCTTACCAGACCTTTTTTCAAATTTTTTATTAAATAATTCAATTAATTCCTCATCAACTTTTCTTTTTTGATTATTCCCAAAAATAGCATCAATCCATAAGTCTTTCCCTTCAGGATTGGGAGAATCTCCTAATATTTCTACTCCAAGAGATGTAAGATAATTTACATAATTAATCGTTATTGTTTTTTTTAAAGGAAATGGGCACCATAATTTAACTAGGTATCCCTTTAAAAAAAGCTCTTTAGCGATTACTGCCCCATCCCCACCATTATGGCCAGGACCTAAAAAAACGATTACTCCCTTCTTTAAAAGAGATTTTCTTTTCAAAAGCCATTTAGATAGTTGAATTCCAACCTTTTCCATCAAAGCCTCTTGAGGCATTCCTTGAGAAAAAATTTCATTCTCTAAATCCAACATTTGCTTTGAATAAACAACTAGATGTTTAGAGTCAATTGTTGGCCATCCAATTTCTTTCATAATTAGTTCAAAGCAATTAAAAACTGTTCAAAATTTTAAATTTCCATGTTAAAGACTTTAAAGGATAAAAAATTAGAGAACTGTTCTTCTATAAATAATAAATCTAAAAAACAACAAAAAATAATTGTTGGTCTTTCAGGTGGAGTAGATAGTTCACTATCTGCAGCTCTTCTTATAGAAGATGGTTGGAAAGTTGAAGGCCTAACTCTTTGGTTAATGAAAGGAGAGGGCTCATGCTGTTCCGAAGGATTAGTTGACGCTGCAGGTCTATGTGAAGATTTAGGAATTAATCATAATATATTGGATTCAAGAGTAATTTTTGAAAGGGAAGTAGTTAAAAAGACTACTGAGGGATATGAATCCGGTTTCACTCCACTTCCATGCTCGATGTGTAATAAAAATGTAAAATTTGAAGAAATGCTCAATTTTGTTATTAAACAAAAAGAGTTTACTTATATTGCTACTGGTCACTACGCGAGAGTTCAAAAAGTTTCTTGCGAGAACATCAAAAACTATGAAAATTTCCAATTCAAGGATTTCTTACTCCTAAGGGGGGCTGATAGAAATAAAGATCAGAGTTATTTTCTTTACAGTCTTTCCCAAGAGGTATTAAGCAGATTAATACTTCCCCTCGGAAATCTTAAAAAAGAAGAGACAAGAAAAGAGGCCTTAAGATTAGGACTTAGAACTGCAAAAAAACCAGAGAGTCAAGATCTATGTTTAGTTGAACATTATGGATCTATGCAAAAATTTATTGATAATCATATTGAACCTAAAGAGGGGGAAATTAAGCATATTAATGGAGAAATTCTTGGCACTCATAATGGTATTCAACATTTCACAATTGGGCAAAGAAAAGGTTTGGGTATTGCTTGGCCAGAGCCTTTATATGTAGAAAGTTTAGATAAACAAAAAAATATAGTTTATGTCGCAAATAAAAAAGATCTTTTTAAAAGAGAAGCCATAATAAAAGAAATTAACTGGGTTTCAATTGAAGCACCTTTAAAAGAAATAGAAGTAGAAGCGCAAATAAGATATCGGAGTGAACCCGTAAAAGGAATTTTAGTTCCTGTAAAAAATGAAGACAACTTAACCAAAAAGTTTAAATTAATTTTCGAAGATAACCAAAGCTCTATCACTCCTGGGCAAGCAGCAGTTTTTTATAAAGATGAAATTCTATTAGGAGGCGGATTAATTTGTGAATTTTCCAAAATATAAATTTAATCCTATTAAAAACAAACATAATAAGAACAAGGGGCGTTCCCCATATGTTGTATAGAAAGTTTTTTCAATAGAAAAATTAGGATTTACAACATCATTTTGCTCAGTATTAGGATCAAAGAGTTTAATTATTTTTCCTTCTTCACTTATTAATCCTGAAGGACCAGTATTTGAAATAATTATATTATCTTTTTTATTTTCTATACTTCTTACTCTGGCCAAAGATAGAAATTGATAATGAAGCTTCCTTGGATAGGGATCTAAGTTAGCTGCTGAAATTATTAGTTCTGCCCCACTTTTTACAGCATTTCTTATTTTAAATCCATCAGTAATTTCATAACAAATTGCTATTGCAAGTGGCTGAGTAAATTTCCATTTAAAAAACCTTGAATCTGATCCTGGCTGAATACCTCCTACTGCCGATAGTCCTCTTGAGAATATATTTAAGAATCCTGGAATTTTCTCCCCCAAGGGTACCAGTCTATGTTTATCAATGAAAGATGAATAAGTTTTATCCCCAATTTGATATCCAAGCAAAGAACTTCTTAGGCCATTTTTAGAGTTTCTAAAACCTCCTGCCAACATCCTTATTTTGCTTTTGAAATTTAAATTGAAATTATTATTTAAAGTCCCCTCGGGTGTAATAAGTAGTTTTGCATCATTTGATAGAGCAATTTTTTGAGCAGAAATCAACTTATCATTTATAAATTGATTTTTAAAATTCGTTTTTTCTCTTGTGGGCATATTAGTTTGCCATAGAGCTACTGGATAGTCATTATTTCTTTCAATTGGGTTCGTTAAACCTCCAAGGAAATGTAAAATGACGAGAATCAAAAGCCCAAATAAGAATGTTTTTTTAAAATGATATTTTCTTTTCCATTTCTCATAAATTAGGTATATCCAAAAACCTATAGTTAACTGCACTACACATAAACCACTCGCACCAATCCATCTTGCTAAACCTGCAAGATACAAATCTCCGGGAACTATTCCTTCCCCCAAACCAATCCAAAAAAGAGGCGTTTGGGAAAGAATGAATTCACCTATACCCCAGGCAAAAGATAACAATAAAACTTTTATAGTTAATCTTAAAGAGTTCATATTAGAAATTTCTTTTTTTTGGAGAATTTTTTTAACTAAAAGACCCCATAAATAAACCAATATTCCTCCTATTATTGAGCAACCAAACAAGATTGAAATAGAAATAATTAAACTTGATATCCACGAAAAACCTAACCAGGTCAATGGGTGAAGTTCATAAAGCCAAGAATGACTTACTAAAATAAAGAAAAACCCCCAAAGAAAGTTTGCTAATTTTTTATCACTTCTACTCCATAAAATAAATAAGGATAATGGCATAAAAAGCAGCCAAAAATGCGTAGATGTGGCAATTCCTCCAAAAATGCCACCTAAGCATGGAACAAAATACTTATTAAACTTTTTATTTTGAGTATTAATCAATAATATAAAATTTCTAAATTAATTCTTTTTAAAAGATATATTATTGTACCTTCTTCTGTAGAATTGAAATAGTGACTTTTAAAATTAAGTGAAAGAAGTTTTAATTAGTTTTACGATTTTTGTATTTTGCCTTTCATTAACTCTGTTTAGTCAATTTAACTCCCCTCAAGTTGTTAATGCAGCTGAATCAAAAACTGAATTCGTAAATAAAACACCTATTGCAAAATCATCTAATGTTTCAAATACCAATATATTTGAATTAGATCCATCAGATCCAAACCCAATACTTTTCGCTATGGCAGAAGAAACACAAGAAGAAAGCAATTCTAGAACTACAGATAGTGGTTTAATTATTGTAGATATAATTAATGGAGAAGGAGATGAAGCAAATTCTGGGCAAACAGTTTCTGTAAACTATACAGGAACACTAGAAGACGGAACCCAATTTGATACCAGTATTGGCAGAGGGCCATTCAGTTTCCCATTAGGTGCAGGGAGAGTAATCAAGGGTTGGGATGAAGGAGTAGCCGGAATGAAAGTTGGTGGAAAAAGAAAATTAACAATTCCTCCTGAGCTAGGATACGGATCAAGAGGAGCAGGAAATGTAATTCCTGCAAATGCAACTTTAATTTTTGAAGTTGAATTATTGAAAGTCAATTAAAGTAAGAAATAACAACTAAAACTTTTCAATTTAGTTAATCTACAAGTAAGATATATTCAAATATAAAAAAACGAATGTTAACTAAATTAGTCAATTCTCTTTTAAATAAAAAATCTACATTGGAAGTTCATGCTCACTGTGATGGTCCTTGTGGTGTTTACGACCCTGCCTCTACAAGAGTCGCTGCTGAAGCAGTATTAGCAATGACAAAGAAGCTAATTGCGCTTAATCCTCCTTCAAGTACAGACTCAGCAGATTGGGCTGCTTACAGTAATACGTTTTCTAGATTTGTAGCAGTTAAAGAAGAACAGGCTAAAGAAACTAAGAAAGAAATTCTAATCTTATGGACAGATTACTTTAAACCCGTTCACTTAGAAACTTATCCAGATTTACATGAAACAATCTGGAAAGCAGCGAAATTATGTAGTGCTTGTAAAGTGAATATTGATCTTGCTCAAGCCGAAGAATTAATGAGTTATGTAGAAAAGATACATAACATCTTCTGGGAATCAAAAGGCAGAAGTGATGCTTTTGTAAAAAGCTAGCTAGTTCAATTATTTTTAAAAGTTTTTACGATTTAATTGCCTTTTTTTTTGGGCTAAGAAAAATAGCAACCGTCAAAGGTCAATCCATGTTGCCTACTTTAAAAGAAGGTGACATGGTTTTTTTTAAAAAATATATAAAAAAAAAATCACTTTTGAAAGCTGGTCAAATAGTAATTATCTATCATCCTCTTAAAAATATTAGGTTAATTAAAAGAGTAAAAATTGTAGGTAAAAATAGTATAGAAGTTTTAGGGGATAATATTGAATACAGCAATGATAGCAATAAATTTGGATTAATTAATAATGAAAAAGTAATTGGAATAGTTACTTCAAAAATTAAAAAAATATTCTAGGTCAAAAATAGAGAAGTACTTTTTTGGACCCAAAACAAACCCATAGAAAAAGATAATCCACCCGCAAAAGCTATTAACCTTCTAATAAATTTTTGACCTGCATTTAAAGTTGTTACAGAGATTAGGCAAGTAAACAAAACCATACTTGCTAAAGAACCACTCAAATATGAAATTAAATAAGCAAATGCATTAGGAAGAGGTAAAGCTAATGCTGGAAGAACTGCGAGAAAATGTGAGCCACCTGCTAAACCATGAAGTAATCCTAGTCCTGTCAATGCATGAGAATGCTTATTATGTTTTTTTTGATCTTCACTATGAAAATGCAAATGATGATGAGCTACACCATTATGTTGATGAGAGTGAGAGTGAAGGTTTAGATGTAAAGAATTTCTTATCGCAAAGAATCCAACAATAAGAAGAGAAATTCCAACTAAAAATTCAGCGAAAATAGAAAATTTACTTAAAGGGGTAATATCTTTTATAAAAATTGCTAGAAAGGCTAAAAATATTATTCCTGAAGAGTGCCCCAAGCCCCATGAGATACTATTTCTCGCTGCAATTTTTGGACTCGTAATCGATGATGGGGCCATTGCAATCAGATGATCAGCGCCACTTACCACATGAATAAATCCAGCAAGAATTCCAGTTAATATTACAACCTGCATTGATAAATACAACTTAACAATACTCAGTTTTATAGCATAAATATCCAGCTTTAATTAAATTGAGTTAAATAATTTCTTAAAAGAGTTTTCAATATCACTTTCCCTCATAAACCGTTCGCCAATTAAAACCCCCTTTATTCCAATCGAATTGAGAGTTTTTAAATCATCAGAGTTATTTATTCCAGATTCACTAATAGGAACAATATTATGTTTTGAAAATATATCCGAATATTTACTCATTATTCTTATTGATGTTTTTAGATCAGTTTTAAAAGTCTTCAAGTTTCTATTATTTATTCCTATTAAATTAAATGATTTCAAACTCAATATTCTTTCAAGTTCTTGACCATCATGAACTTCAACTAAAACACTCATCTTTAAATTATCTGCAATTTTCTTCAAATAAAATAAATCATCATCGCTTAAGATCGCAGCAATTAATAATATTGCATCAGCACCAGATACTCTCGCTTTATATATTTGATAAGCAGAAATAATAAAATCTTTGCAGAGCAAAGGCAGATTAGTTGCTGTTCTGACATCTTGAAGTATTTCATAACTTCCTTGAAAAAACCTTTTATCAGTCAATACCGAGATACATGAGGCACCAGACTTTTCATAACAAGAAGCAATTTCTTTTGGTTTAAAATCTTCTCTAATAACACCTTTACTAGGGCTAGCTTTTTTAATCTCAGCAATCACTCCCGGTTTAATTTTGGAATGCAAAATACTTTGAAAAAAATCTTTTGGTGGAGAAAGTTTATCAAGTTTTTTTATTAAATCTTCAAGGGAGACTATTTTCTTAAAATTTTTGATTTCAGTATCTTTGTACCAAACAATTTCCTCAAGAATATTTTTTGCTTTTGCCTCTCTATGAGGAACAGCATATTCTAAATTTTCTACCCTGACTGTTGGATTTGGTGGCCTACGTCGTATTTCCATAAACAAATCAATTTATTTAACTTGAGAAGCTGCCTGTTTATAAGCGACCTCAACTACTTCACTAAGGGTAGGGTGAGTATGTACTTCAGTAGATAGTTGCATTACATCTTGGTTTCTAGAGATTGCATTTGCAATTTCTTGAATCAAATCAGCTGCATGCATCCCAAAGATATGGGCACCTAATACTTTTCCACTGTCTTTATTGAAAAGTAACTTAAGAATTCCATCGCTTTCTAATTCTGCTAATGCCTTGGAATTAGCTTTAAAATAGCTCTTCACAACTCCTAAAGTAAAACCCTCTTTGCTAGCTATTTCTTTAGCATCAGTTTCAGATAAGCCAACTGAACTTATCTCAGGATGAGTAAATGTTGCAGCTGGAATACTCCCATAATTGATTTCGATATTCTCACCACATATATTTTCAACAGCAATTGTTCCTTGAGCTGCTGCTGTATGGGCAAGCATAAGTTTGCCAGTAACGTCACCAACGGCCCAAACATTAGGTATTATTTTTTCACCATTTAAAACTCTCATTTGATCATCAATAGGAATGTAACCTTTTATAGTTTCTATACCAACTGAATCAAGATTAAGATTTTTACTATTAGGACTCCTCCCAGTAGCCACAAGAACGCCATCAACTTCTAAGTTTTCTACAATTTCTTTTGATTTTGCATCCGTTAGCTCTATCTTTACAGGGCATCCAGGGGTAATTTTAGTCGCAAACACATTAGATTTTGTATCAATATCTCTTGATTGAATAAGATTTTTCTTGGCTATTTTTGTAATATCCGGATCAAAGGTGGGCATTATATTTTCCAAAGCCTCAATGATGGTCACTTCGCAACCTAGAGCGGTATATACATCAGCGAATTCTAAACCTATATATCCACTTCCAATAATGGCTATCCATCTCGGGAGCCACTCAAGTTTTACTGCTTCATCACTTGTGAAAACTGTTCTATTGTCTAAAGTTATTCCAGGAGGCACAAAGGGAGAAGAACCTGTCGCAAGAACTATATTTTTACATGTAAAGATCCTATCAATTCCATTGTTGTCTCTTACTCCTACTTTCTGATTACCTTCAAGTCTTCCAAATCCTAAAATAATTTCAACTCCACTTCTTTTGAGGGTTTTTGTTAAATTTTCTCTAACGTTTGATACTAAATTATTGGCGTGATCAGCAATTTTTGATCTTTCGAATCTAACAGGGGAAGCATGAATACCAAACTTTGCTAGATGTTCGTAATTGGCTATTTCTCTAACTTTTCCACTTGCTGCTAAAAGAGCTTTTGAAGGTACGCATCCTTTATTTACGCAAGTACCTCCCATATCTCCAGACTCTATGATGGCAACTTTAAGACCTTTTTCTGCAGCATGTTTGGCGGCATCAAATCCTCCATATCCTGCACCAATTACTATCAAATCAAAGTCAAAATTTGTATCAGTCACTTTTGTATTCTTGAAGTAGAAGTATATGTGACTCTTTTTCGTTCAAGTAATAATGGAACTGCAACACAAGCCACATTCAATGATTCTACAAGCTCACTATGCGGAATAGTAATTGTTTCATTAAAAGCTTCTTGAATTCTTTTATGAATACCATTTCCTTCATTGCCCAATATAAGAGCGGTTGGTTTAGACCAATCAATTTCCCAATATGGTTTTTGAGATTTATAAAGATTTTTATTATGGCTACTTGTAGAAATTATTTGAAACCCGTTTTTTGAAAATTGATCTAATGATGACAATAAAGAATTAATTATTTCTTCTTCACCTCCATCAAATCTTTTAAATGGGAGATGAAAAACAGATCCACTAGATGCTCGTAATACCTTTTGACCTAAGGGGTGCGCTCCCCCTGCTAATAATATCTTACTAACACCAGCAGCTAAAGCTGTTCTAAAAAGGTTCCCCATATTCCCGGGGTCTTGAATCCTATCAAGGACAAGAATAAAGTCATCTTCAATATTATTAAAGTCAAAATTAGGTATTGATGAAATCTCTACCAAGGCGGCTACTCCATCAGGATTTTTTGTAGATACTGCTGAAGCTAAAACTTCCTCTGATACGACATTTATTAATGATTGATCAATCTTTTGATAAAGATCCTCATTTTTATCAAGCCATTTTTCAGTAGTTAAAATTTTTGAAGGATGATTGCCAGACTTCAGCATTTCTTCAATCAAATGAGTACCTTCAATGCAAAAATAATCTTTATCTTTTGTATTAGATCCTTTTTTAAATGATCTAAATATTTTAACTAAAGCATTACTTTTACTAGTTATTTTTGGAAAAAATTTTTCTATAGTAATTTAAATAAATTTTATTTTAAATACATCTTAGTAACTTAAATATTTTGATCAATTATTTTTTTTAAATCTTAATTCTTAGCCTTTTAAATTTATACCCTTTAGTATTAATTAATATTCATCGCGTTACACAGGGTGGACTTACTATATTTAGTTTGTCATTATTAGACCAATAAAAAAATTCTTAATGGTTTGCGTAAGCAACAATAAGTCATATCTTAAATCCCAACATTTAAAGATTATTGGCCAAAAAACCTTAAGAGGGAAGGTAAAAATAAGTGGTGCAAAGAATTCTGCTTTAGTATTACTTGCGGCATCATTACTAACTGACGAAAAAATCATATTAGATAATGTTCCTCTTCTGACTGATATTGAGAAGATGGGAAATATACTTAAGAATTTAGGAGTTAAATTACATAATAAAGATCATCAATTAATAATTGATTCAAAGAATATATCTATACAAGAACTTCCATATGAACTTGTAAATGGATTAAGAGCTAGTTTCTTTTGTATTGGAGCATTATTAACAAGATTTGGGGAGGCTTCAATACCTTTACCTGGTGGGTGCAATATTGGTGAAAGACCTATCAACGAGCATATAAACGGGCTAAGGGCACTAGGTGCAGAAATTATCATTGACAGAGATGTCGTAAAAGCAAAACTAGTCAAGAAGAAAACTAAACTATTTGGTGCAAATATCAGATTAAATTGTCCAAGTGTTGGGGCTACTGAAACGTTAATAATGGCGGCATCCTTAGCAGAAGGCAGGACTGTGATAGAGAATGCTGCAAGGGAGCCTGAAATTCAAGATTTATGTCAGATGTTAAATAAAATGGGAGCAAAAATTTATGACTCTGGTAAAGAAAAAATAATTATTGATGGAGTACATAAACTTCATGGCTGTACTCATAAAGTAATCCCAGATAGAATTGAAGCAGGAACTTTTTTAATAGCTGCTGCTGCAACTTCATCTTCAATTACAGTTTCTCCAGTAATTCCAAATCACTTAGAGGCAGTATTAAATAAGCTAGAAGAAAGTGGTAGTAAAATAATAATAAAAGGAAATTCGATTTCAATAAAAGGTAATAACATTAAAGCAGTAGATATTAAAACCGCTCCATTTCCAGGATTCCCTACCGACTTACAGGCTCCATTTATGGCTCTAATGACTATTGCAAAAGGGAGATCTAAGATCACCGAAACAATTTTTGAAAATAGAATGAATCATGTTGATCTTTTAAATCAAATGGGAAGCTCTATAACTTTGAAAAATAATATAGCTCACATAAATGGAGTTAAAAAATTAAGAGGAATGACATTAGTTGGATCAGACTTGAGATCTTCAGCAGCGCTTATAATTGCTGCTTTAACCTCTAAAAGTGTTAGTTATGTATATGGGCTTGAACATCTAGATAGGGGTTACGAAAATTTTGAGCAAAAATTATCTAAATTAGGTATTGAAATTAAGAGACAAATAACGAAACAGACCATTAACAAGTCAAAAAATCGCAGTTCTAACTCAAAACTTAAAGAGGTATCTGAAATAAGAGCAGCTTGATCTTGACCTTAAACGTAAGCTACATTAACAAGTGACACACAGCCAATAAAGAGAAAGGACAATACTAAGAAACGAACAGACCAATATTTATTTAATCCATTAATTTTTAAATCATTCATACCCATGTGCCGCCGTTAGTACCGAAAGCAGTGAAAATAGCTACTGCTATAAATAAATATGGAGCTAACCTAAATGATAATTTTTGAGTATTATTTTTTGTTTTGATTCCTGACATAATTTTTTATAAGCATTACTAAGAAATATAACACAATATTACTATCTGTGAAGTCTAATCATCAAAACTAGTCTTCAGAACTCTATTCTGAGACAGTAATGTTTCAAAAGTGTAACTTAAGGCTATATTTTGAGCTTAATTTCTAATCTTATGTGTTTAATTTAAGATCTTTTTTTGGATTATTTATTTTTTTTAACAACTCTTTTCCGTAAAGCAGAAAAAGTAGTCAATGCATGAAATATTGTTATAGTTAAATAAGTTAATTATTTGTGAAGAGCCTTGGGAGCGTGGTGGAATTGGTAGACGCACCGCACTCAAAATGCGGCACCTTCGGGTATGTCGGTTCAAGTCCGACCGCTCCCACTTTAATGAATACTTATACTAGATTTGATATTTCTTTCAAGAAAGGTAATGGATGTTGGCTATGGGATGAAAAAGGCAAAAAATATCTTGATGCTGTGGCTGGTATAGCAACATGTAGCCTAGGGCATAGCAATAGAATCTTAAGAAAAAAGTTATCCGCACAATTAAAAAAAGTTCAGCACATCTCAAATCTTTATAAAATTGAAGAGCAAGAAGAATTAAGCAAATATTTAACTAAACAGAGTTGCGCTGAAAGTGTTTTTTTCTGCAATAGTGGTGCCGAGGCAAATGAGTCAGCTATTAAATTAATCAAAAAGTATGGTAATACAGTACATAAAGGTAAAGAATCTTTTATTCTTGCTGCTGAATCTAGCTTTCATGGTAGAACACTCGCAACTTTAAGTGCTACTGGTCAGCCTAAGTACCAAAAAGGTTTTGAACCAATGGTTAAAGGTTTTAAGTTTTTTAAATATAATGATATTGCTTCTGTAAAAAAATTATTTGAAGAATTAAAAGCAAATAACCAAAAAGCTTCAGGGATTTTAGTTGAACCTATTCAAGGAGAAGGAGGTGTAATACCTGGAGATAAAAAATTTTTTAAAGAATTAAGAGAAATTTGTAATAAATACAATTCTCTTTTAATTCTTGATGAAGTTCAGAGTGGAGTAGGGAGAACGGGAAAAATGTGGGGATATGAGAATCTAGAAATCGAACCAGATGGATTCACATTAGCTAAAGGATTAGGCGGAGGGCATGCAATTGGTGCTTTATTGGTACAAAAAAAAGCGAACATTTTTACTCCTGGAGATCACGCAAGTACTTTTGGTGGCAATCCCTTTGCTTGTAGAGCTGCCATAACAGTTTTAGAAGAAATTAAAAGACGTAAAATTCTTAAAAACGTTTTAGAAAGAGGTAATCAATTAAATGAGGGTTTTACGAAAATTTCAGCGAAATTTCCTAAAATTATTAGTGGCATAAGAGGACTAGGATTAATACAAGGACTTGTTATAAATGATTCCTACACAGATGCAAAAACGATCACATTAAAAGCTTTTGATAAAGGTTTACTATTAGTACCGGCTGGAGGAAACGTTGTTAGGTTTGTACCACCTTTAATAATTTCGAGAAATGAGATCAATATACTTTTAAAGAAATTAGATTTAATTTTCGAAGAGATGTAAATTTTATTAATTTTGATTAATGTAAATATTGAGAATTTTGATTTACTCTCGCCCAAATTAGAAAGGGAAAATATTCAATTAGGATTATCAAGAATAAAAAATGCGTTAAGAGATTTAGATGACCCATGCAAAAATATACCTGCTATTCAAATTGTTGGGACAAATGGTAAAGGTTCGATTACCGCTTTTATAGAAAACATTCTTTATGCAGATAAAAAGAATATTGGGGTTACTACTTCACCTCACCTTTTAGATATTTGTGAAAGGATCAGAGTGAATAAAGAAAAGATTAGTAAGGAAGAATTTGAAAGACTATTTAAGAAAATAAAAAATAATCTTTCAACCCATAAATTATCTCCTTTTGAACAAATTATCTGTTGTGCACTAAATTTTTTTGATTTTAAAAAAGTAGATTTATTAATTCTTGAAGCTGGTTTAGGTGGACGATTAGACGCTACTACAGCCCATCCTTTAAGACCAATAATTGCTATTGGCAATATAGGTTTAGACCATAAAGAATATCTTGGAGACTCAATTGAAAAAATTGCAAAAGAAAAAGTAGCTGTAATTGAAAAAAATGCATTTGTTATTTCTTGTCGTCAAGAAGCTGAAGTTGAGGAAATAATTAAAGCAAGAGTTAAACAAGTAAATGCAAAAATCATATGGAAAGAATCACTATCTAATGATTACGAAATTGGTTTAAAAGGTAATTTTCAAAAACAAAACGCAGCTGTTGCTATTGGAGTAATTGAAGAACTAATTAATTTTGGCTTTAAGGTTAAAGAAAGCTCCATTAAGGAAGGACTTAAGAATGCAAAATGGAGCGGGAGGTTAGAAATAATTAAATGTTTTAATAAAAAGATTCTTGTTGATTCTGCACATAATTACTCTGCGGCAAAAGCCCTTTCAGAGGAAAGGAAAACTTGGAATAATAATAAGGAAGGGATTTATTGGATTTTAGGAGTCCAAATACACAAAGATATTGCCTCAATGATAAAAGTTCTTATTAAAGAAAATGATCATATACTTTTAGTCCCAGTTCCTAATCAAGCAAGTTGGAAATTAAAAGATCTATCTAATATTAACGAGCTAAATCATTTAGATATAAATGAGTTTGAAAAAGTTGATCTTGCTTTTAATTATCTTTTGGAGCTTGAAAAATGGCCAAAATGTAATCCTGTGCTTACAGGTTCAATATTTTTAGTTGCTGAGTTTATTAAATTTGCAAATAATCAAAAGTTTTAAATATTAAACTCATCTTTTATTTCCCACCCTTGCAATTTACCAGGATTTAATAAACCTTTTGGATCAAATTTTAATTTTGCTTTTACTTGATCAGAATCAATAACTCCTAATCCACCTCCCTCAACAGTTAATACATGTGGATTAAAAATAATTGCTCCCAGTTTCTTACAATTATCTATTATTTGGTTTATTTGATCTGAACTGTGCCATTTAATTACTGGCAAAGCAGCTAATCTAGGGACTCCTTGTTGAGAGACAGCTTCAAGATGCCAAAGAATATTCTTACCCCATTTTTCTCTCAAAGAATTAATTAGTTCGAATTCCTTATCTAGAGGTAAAAGCATCTGTAAATATGTCCAGTTTTTGTCCTTTGCCCTCATATGAAGGGTTGTATGATTCCAAACTACTTCAGAGATTCCATTTGTTAATTTATCTTCTTCTCCAAGAAGAAAAGAATTAACTTCATATTTTTTGCAAATTAATTCAATAGTTTTTATCCCCCCAAGCGTTGATTGAATCAAAATCTTGTGACTTTTAGATTTACCTTTAAACCAGGAAGGCATTTGATCTACAATTTCTTTCTCAAGAATTGCGCCAAGCTTTAAGTCAATTGCTGCAGTGGTACATGTTTTTAATATTTCGATTGTCTTATTTAACCCTTCACAGTCAATTATTATCGAGTACCACTTACGTTTTATATCAGTAGCGATCAATAATGAAGTAATAATTCCATTAGTTCCATATGCATGATTTAAAGGTTCTGATTCTTCAGCATCAAATCTTAGTAATTTAGGCTCTTCATTTATTGTTACAGCTTCTAAACCTATAAGATTCCCTGGATCTCTTAAAAATCCCCATCTAATTGAACCAATACCTCCTGAGCCCCCTGCAATAAAACCTCCTATAGTTGCAGTTTTCCATGTACTGGGAAGCAACCTTAATTCTCTTCCATATTTTTCTAGTTCTTTATTTAAATCTCCCATTAAGCATCCAGATTGTACCTTTACAAAACCTGTCTCAGGATGAAATTCTTCAATTTTATTTAAACAATTCATCTGCATAACAATACCTTTAAACAAAGGGACAGCTTGTCCATAATTACCTGTTCCTGAACCTCTTAAAGTAAGTGGTATCGAAAATTCCCAACAAATTTCTGCTACTTTCTTTACTGAATTTTGATCAATAGGTCGTACCACCAAGTCAGCGATACAACCATCTAGTTTCTTTTCGAGTATTGGAGAATAATTATAAAAGTCTTTTGAAAGCCTTTTCACATCGGAAGTCCTTTCAATAATTTCTAAATTATCAATTTTTTTTAATTGTTCTATTAATTTTGAATTTCTTGAAGACATTAATAATTAATTTTTTACTTTAAACATAAAATAATTGATTAGCTATACAATTCGCCGTTTATAAGGACTTCTCTTTTTAAATTAGTTGAGAAAATATCCGCCCAATTTCCAGCATCTAAAAGCACAAAATTCACAGGACAACCTTTTTTAACCACCCCATCCCAAGTTAAATTCAATAATCTACTTGGTGACAAAAAAATGGAAGATAAAGTCAATCTTTCCCAAGGATTTAATTGAAGCATTGGCATTGCAAGAGACATCAAATAAAAAGGATCGTAATTACCAAATGGATACCAAGGGTCTTGAACATTATCACTCCCGATAGAAACATCTACTAATGATTTTTGTAGTTGCTTTATTGGTGCAACAGGCCTATTTAAAGATGTACTTTTTTCTTTACGATTGAGCAACCAGAAATTTGTAAGAGGAAGTGCAATCACTTTTATATCTTTCTCAGCGATTTTGCTTCCCAGATTAAGTATTTCATTATTATTTAGAGATAGAATACTACTTAAATGACTACATGTTATTGGGACTTTAATATTTAATCTATCAATAGTTTCCAAAAGAACTTTTATACCCGCTCCTGGCTCAATAGTTGATTCATCTATGTGTAAATCAATTTCCAATTTATATTTATCTGCAAGCAAGAGAGTTTTAGAGAGTAAGTATTTTATTTTTGCTCTATTTTTAAAGGGAGGAACAAGAACTCCGCCTAAAATACCCTTTTTCTTAGAAAAAATTTTTGCTAATTCCTCTCCATGGGGAGTATCCCAAAACTCCAATGGAGCTAATGCTACATATTGCAATTTCAACTTAGAGGAATATTTTTTTTGAATTTTAAAAAGCTCATCCCAAATATTATTATCCTGACTTTCGTAGGTATCAACATGGCTCCTGATAGCTCTATAACCATTTTTAAGAGCCAAGTTGAGTGATTTTTCAGCTCTCTCTAAAACTTTAATTTTAGACCTAGTTTTATGCTCCTCTAAATTTACTGATAAGGCCTCATGATAGTTTGATTTAAAATTAGGAAACTCTCCAAAAGTGAAAGATTTATCAAGATGTGAGTGAGTCTCAACAAATCTTGGGAAAAGGATTTTTTTTGGTTTTTTATTTTTGATATTTATCGGCTTTAGTTCAGAAATAATTCCTTTTTCCCAAGCAACAAAAACAGAAGCGAAACCCTCATCATCCACGTTGAGGTTATCAACATTTTCTATTTCACAAAGGCATCTAGGTATAAGTACCTCTGTTTTTCCGGAGTTGATCAAGATTTAATATGCTTTTATTTTATTTTAAAACATAGATAAAGCTTATACAGAAATAGGAAAATACTTCAAAATCTTCTAAAACATACAAATATGCATGAAATTTTACTCGTAAGTTGTTAAGTTTATATATGTGAGGCGGGCGTCGCCAAGTGGTTAAGGCAGTGGCTTGTGGCGCCGCTATTCGGGGGTTCGAATCCCCTCGCTCGCCCTCAAAAATATTGCTCCAAAATTATTTAAATTATAATTTTGAATTAACAAAAGTCATTCAAAACTTTTTGCAAAGTGCTAACCAAACCAATCCAAGAAGAAGAAAAGATTTACAAAAATTCCTCTTTAGGTAGTTATTGGATAACAACTTTTGGTTGTCAAATGAATAAGGCCGATTCCGAAAGGATGGCAGGCACACTTGAAAAAATGGGATATTCAAGAGCTATTGATGAATTAAAAGCGGATTTAGTTTTATATAACACTTGCACAATAAGAGACAGTGCTCAGCAAAAGGTTTACAGTTTTTTAGGAAAGCAAGTCAAAAGAAAGCATAGTACTCCAAAATTAAAATTAGTTGTAGCAGGTTGCCTCGCGCAACAAGAGGGTGAATCTCTTTTAAGAAGAGTGCCCGAACTTGATCTAATAATGGGGCCACAACATGTTAATAATCTTGAGAATCTTTTAGAGAGGGTTGATTTAGGCAATCAAGTCGTAGCCACTGAAGAAACTTTTATATCTGAAGATATTACTAATCCAAGAAGAGATAGCTCTATTTGTGGTTGGGTGAATATCATTTATGGTTGCAATGAAAGATGCTCTTATTGTGTTGTCCCATCTGTTAGAGGTAAAGAACAGTCAAGATATCCAGATGCAATTAAAAGTGAAATAGAATCTTTAGCTCATAATAATTTCAAAGAGGTAACTCTTTTAGGGCAAAATATTGATGCCTACGGTAGAGATCTTCCTGGAACTACCAAAGAGGGCAGGAAAGAAAATTCCCTTACTGATCTTCTTTATTTTATTCATGATGTAGAGGGAATTAAAAGAATAAGATTTTCTACAAGTCATCCAAAATATTTTTCAAAAAGACTTATAAACGCTTGTTATGAATTAGACAAAGTTTGTGAGCATTTTCATATTCCGTTCCAAAGTGGTAATAATGAAATCCTTAGATTAATGGCTAGAGGTTACACGATCGAAAAATATAAAAGAATAATTGAAAATATTAGACAATTAATGCCAAATGCATCAATTACTGCTGATGCAATAGTTGCTTTCCCAGGAGAAACAGAAACCCAATATCGTGAAACATTGAAGTTAATATCTGATATTGGCTTTGATCAAGTTATGACCGCCGCCTATTCTCCAAGACCAAATACCCCAGCAGCTTTTTGGGATAATCAAATTCCTGAAGAAGTTAAAAAGGAAAGATTAAAAGAAATTAATGAACTAGTTGAAACAACCTCTAGAAAAAGAAATCAAAGATATTTAAATAATATTGAAAGTGTTTTAATTGAGGGCTTGAATCCAAAAAATAATGCCCAAATGATGGGAAGGACAAGAACGAATAGACTTACATTTGTAGAAATATCAAAAAATATTGAATTTAATTATTCATATGGTGATGAAATAAATGTCAAAATAACCGAGGCGAGATCTTTTTCTTTAAGTGGTCAGATTTATAAGTAATTTTTCTAAATGTTAGAAAAAGAAAAAAAATGTATTGGAATAATTTTTGGAGGAGAGTCTAATGAACATGATGTTTCAGTATCTTCCGCCAAGACAGTTTTTAAAGCATTAATTTCAAAAACGAACATAAATAGATTTTGGGTTAAAGCTTTTTATATAAATAAGCATGGCGTTTGGCTTGATAATGATCAATCTCTTGTATTACTAAAAGAAAAAAGAAAAAATGAAACGATTGATAAGAACCAAGTTTTCCCTAAACGAGAAATTAACTTTTTAAACACAATAGAATTTCAAGGTATTGATATATGGTTCCCACTTTTGCATGGTGTAAATGGAGAAGATGGAGCAATTCATGGTTTATTAAAATTTACCCAAAAGCCCATAGTAGGAGGAGGAATTTTAGGTTCTGCTCTTGGCATGGATAAAATATTAATGAAAAAAATATTTTCACATCTAGAAATTCCCCAAGTAAATTATTTAGATATTCAAAATCAAGATCTTAGTGATGATAAAGTAAAAAATAATTTATCTGTTGAGATTATTGAAAAATTAAAGTTACCAGTTTTTGTTAAACCTGCTAATTCAGGCTCATCACTTGGTATTTCGAAGGCCAAAACTAGATCAGAAATAATTAAAGCATTACAAAAGGCTTGGGAAATAGACTCCAGAATTGTTATCGAGGAAGGTTTAGATGTTAGAGAACTTGAATGCGGAATAATTGGTAATTTAAAACTTACCGCATCTGAAATCGGTGAAGTTTCTTATTCAACCGATTGGTACGATTATGATTCAAAATATTCGATGGATAATCAAATAATTATTCCAGCTGATATTGATTCTCAAATCTCTGAACAAATTAAAGATATTGCTATTAGAAGTTGTAGAGCATTAAATATTTACGGTTTCGCAAGGGTTGATTTCTTTTTAGAAAAGATTTCAAATAAAATTTTTCTGAATGAAATAAATACAATTCCTGGTTTTACTAGTAAAAGTATGTTTCCAATGCTTTGGAATGCTTCAGGTTTAAATATTGATCAACTTGTAGCTAAACTAGTTGATATATCATCAGATTTATAGATTAAAGTCAAATGTTGCATGGACTACTTTGGTTACCATTACTTTTAATCTTCGTTCTATTAACAGCTCTCGGTTGGCTAGAAAGAAGAAGACAAAATCTTTTTAGGAATTGGGCAAGTGGTTCTGAAATTTGCAAATTAGATAGTTCTGGTGCAGCTTTTTTAAAGGATGGTGAATTAAAATGGAGTGCATTTGAAGCTGGAATATTTGAAGAAAAAGGTAGTTTTACAATAAAGAAACTAGAACTAGTAGAGTTAATGGCCCTTACCTCAGGAGAAGCACCTTTAACCAATGAATCACAAGGTAAGTGTAGGCTCAGGCTCGTTGGGGATGGGAAAGAGATGGATGTTCCATTTTCAGATGCAGAGAGAGCTAGAGAGTGGATGGATCAACTGATGGAAAAAGCTAGATGTGATTTGTGAAGGATAAACAAAAATTAAAGAATAAAAGGTTTTTTTTGTTAATTACCTTTTTATTTTTTACAAGTTATGCAACCTCTAAAATTTTCAAAAATGTTAATTACCAAGATGTTTCTATAGTTGGTAGCGAATTATTTTCTATCGAGGATATAGTTGTAAACTCATCTCTAAATTTCCCTACCTCGTTGATATTTGTCAAAAGCTCATACACAGAAAGAGAATTAAAAAAGAATTTATCTCTAAAGAATGTTTCAGTTTTTAGACAAATATTCCCTTTTGGTTTAAAAATTCTAATTAAAACAAGAACTCCAATAGCTTATGGCGAACGGCTTTTTAAAGGGGAAAAAATAACTGGTTTTATTGATGAAGATGGTTTCTTCATCAGTCTAAAATATTCAGATCAAGAAAATTTGAATAAAATAACTAGTAAAGTTTTTGGATGGAAAGAAAACTTTAGAGAGACACTATCAAAAATTTTGAATTACCAAAAATATAACGATGTTGAATTCATTACAATAACTTTCTCCCCTAATGGCTTTTTAACTTTAGAGGAAAAAAGTCTTAAAACAATATTGTTAGGATTTAATCCAAAAAGAATAGAAAATCAATTACAAATAGTAAATAATATGAAAAACCAAATAAGAGAAAATAATATCTTAGAAAAAATAGATAATATCGACCTAATTGACCCCAACAATCCAAAAATTAAAGTGTTCAAACCCTAATAATTGAAAACAAATTTCATAAAAGTTTTTTTGATTAGATCAGTAATTGAAAGGGTTTCGGTTATTCACTCAAATTTTTGACAAGTTAATATTTAAGGACTTTCTTCAAGAAAATCCTACATATCAGCTTAGTGAGTTCATAATGCATCCAATACTAGTATTTGATTTTATTTAGAGATGAGCTTCGGAAACAATCCAAACTTTGATCAATCAAAAGACATCCTTCCAAGTCAGAATGCCAAAATTGAAGTAATTGGTGTCGGGGGTGGTGGGAGTAATGCTGTAAACAGGATGATTGATAGTGATCTTGAAGGCGTTTCATTCAGAGTTTTAAATACTGATGCGCAAGCATTATTACAATCTTCTGCAGATCGTAGAGTTCAACTAGGTCAGAACTTAACAAGAGGTCTTGGAGCAGGAGGGAATCCAAGTATTGGTCAAAAAGCTGCTGAGGAATCTAAAGATGAATTGCAACAAACCTTAGAGGGCTCTGACTTGGTTTTTATTGCTGCAGGTATGGGAGGAGGAACTGGGACAGGAGCGGCTCCAGTAGTTGCTGAGGTTGCAAAGCAAAGTGGTGCTTTAACTGTTGGGATAGTAACCAAGCCATTTTCATTTGAAGGTAAAAGGAGAATGCGTCAGGCAGAAGAAGGGATTGCAAGATTAGCAGAAAACGTTGATACGCTTATTGTGATTCCAAATGATCGTTTAAAAGACGTAATTGCAGGAGCTCCACTTCAAGAAGCCTTTAGAAATGCTGATGATGTTTTAAGGATGGGAGTTAAAGGTATAAGTGACATAATTACATGCCCTGGATTAGTTAACGTTGATTTTGCTGATGTTAGGTCTGTAATGACTGAAGCTGGCACTGCCCTGCTTGGTATAGGTATTGGTTCTGGTAGATCTAGAGCATTAGAGGCTGCTCAAGCCGCAATGAATAGTCCTTTACTAGAAGCGGCAAGAATTGATGGAGCTAAAGGTTGTGTGATAAATATTACAGGTGGGAAAGATATGACATTAGAAGATATGACCTCAGCTTCAGAAATTATTTATGATGTTGTAGATCCAGAAGCAAACATAATAGTAGGTGCTGTTATAGATGAATCAATGGAAGGCGAAATACAGGTAACTGTTATTGCAACAGGTTTCGAAACCAATCAACCGTTAAAACAACAAAGGATTAAAAATAGATTATCTAATCAGCCACTTTATAATATTTCTGATAATAAAGACACAGGTACTAATATTCCAGAGTTTTTAAGATTAAGGCAGAATAAAAAAGATATCGAATAATCGCTAAAATTAAGTGACTCGGTTATCTCGCCTGCCTCAAGCATCCCTTGTGGCTGCTACCTTCCGATCCTGACCAGGTTTGGGCGTTAAAACCGCGAAAGGCCGAGTCTTAAATATATTAGCAATTTTTGATAAAAAAAGATACATAGCTTTTATGTTGCCATCAGAACTAGTTAAATATAAAAAAAAATCTCAAAAGATTATTGCATTAACTGCATGGGATTCTATTTCAGGTTCTCTAGCTGAACATTCAGGAGCAGATATTGTTCTAGTGGGAGACTCTTTAGCAATGGTCTGTTTGGGATACAAATCGACCTTGCCTGTTACGTTAGAGAATATGATTTATCATACAAATGCAGTTTCTAGAGGGTTCAGCAAAGAAATAGAAGAACAGTCATTATTAGTATGTGATATGCCTTTTCTTACTTATCAATGCGGAGAAAACAAGGCAGTGGAATATGCAGGAAAAATAATTAAGAATACTTATGCAAAGGCAGTAAAAGTTGAGGGCGCTGATCCAGAGGTACAGAATGTTATTTCAAGACTCATAAGGATGGGAATTCCTGTCATGGGTCATTTAGGGCTTACTCCAC
Source organism: Prochlorococcus marinus subsp. pastoris str. CCMP1986 (assembly GCF_000011465.1). Classification (NCBI taxonomy): domain Bacteria; kingdom Bacillati; phylum Cyanobacteriota; class Cyanophyceae; order Synechococcales; family Prochlorococcaceae; genus Prochlorococcus; species Prochlorococcus marinus. The sequence continues at coordinate 1,263,911 of NC_005072.1, forward strand.
AAAGCTATTTGAATCTAGGATTTAAACAACAAGGGAACAATTCAGAAAGTCACGAAAAAATCAAACGAGATGCTTTATCACTAGAAAAATTAGGATGTTTTTCTATAGTTTTAGAACATATTCCAGAATTACTTGCTAAAGAAATTCAAACCGAATTAGAAATACCAACAATAGGTATAGGTGCAGGAAAATTTTGTGATGGACAAGTAAGAGTTACTGCTGATTTATTAGGACTAAATGATAAGCAACCTCCATTTTGTAGACCAATTATTGATGGAAAAAAAATTTTTGGTGAAAAACTAAAAGAATGGGTAGCAGCCGAAAAGCTCAATTAAATTTTTCCCACCATCTAAACATTGAAACAAGAATTTGATTGCTTAATTCCATCCCTTTTGGATCACTTAAAAAAAATCTGTTACCTCTTTTAATTAAAAGGCCACTTTCCAGGAAGGGTTCCCATGCTTTTAGTAACTTTTTTAAAGCTATTTTGGACTTTTTATTATCCCAATTTTGTTCGTTTAATAAGTTATAAATATTGATACCCTCTTTAAGTCTCATTCCTAACATGATTTTCTCATCCAATTCTTTATAAATATTTTCTTGGTTAATTAGTGAATGTTCTAATTTGATTTCGCATTGCTTAGTTACCCATTTTTTATAATCTTTACTAATTCTTGGCCTTGTAAAATTCTCTCCCCAAGGAGAACTAGTCGACCCTTGACCAAAACTCCACCATCCAAGACCTTTCCAATAAACTCTATTATGTCTTGATTGATGTCCAGGGATAGAGTAATTAGAAATTTCATATCTTGAATAACCTGAAGCTTTTAAAATAAAGTTTGTTAACTCACTATTTTTAAAAGCATCATCATCCTTTGGTAAAGATAGTTTACCTAAATCAACTAATTTCTTAAAAACCGTTCCATTCTCGATACTTAAATCATAAATTGATATGTGTGGAGGAAAAAACTTTAACGATTGTTTTAAGTCTTCTTGCCATTCTTTAAAACCACTTCTTGGTAAATTTTGAATTAAATCCAAACTCCAACTTTTTATAAAACCATGATTATATGCTCTCTTTAACCAAAAACAAGATTTTTCTACATCCTTGCTGCAATGTCTTCTTCCCGCCTGTTCTAAGACCTGATTATTAAAACTTTGAACTCCAAGACTAAATCTATTAATCCCAGCCTTTATAAAGCCATATAGATCATCTTCATTAAAACTAGCTGGATCAACTTCCATTGTGATTTCAGCACCATAATCAATTTTATAATTCTCCTTAAAAAGATTTATTAAATCTTTAATCTGTAAGGGATTTAAAATTGAAGGAGTTCCTCCACCGATATAAATTGTTGAAAGAGGAGATTTATGTTTGATTGATAATATTTCTTTATTTAAATAGGTCAAATATTCTTTAACGGTTTTACTCCCATATCCCTCTAAACTTTCGATTTTATTACCTAAAGGTATAACTGCAAAATCACAATAGAAACATCGTCTGTGGCAAAAAGGTATGTGTACGTAAGCACTTCTAGGCAATTTATTCATCATGCAAACAAAATATAAAGCTTAAAAAAAAAACATAGAGGAGTTTTAAAAATAAAATCTTTATTTACTCAATTAATAAATCCTAGTAGATTATATATATGACGGATATCTTAGTACTAATTTTATTTGTATTGTCTGGAGCGGCATCAGGATGGCTTGGGGTTGATCTTCTACCAATAGACATACTTAAACAAGTCTCTAATGTAGAAGGTTTTAGAATTGTACTAGCCATAATAGGATTTTTTATTGGATTAGCAGCAGGTTTTGTATTTTTACAGCTTAGAAAGACATTCCTTGATCAAATACGTACAATGCCTACGGATTTGTTAATAAGCAGAGCGGTAGGGTTGATTTTAGGATTACTTGTTGCAAATCTACTACTTGCTCCAATATTGTTGATTCCATTTCCAAGGGAAGTATTTTTTGCAAAACCTTTAGCAGCCATTCTTAGTAATTTTTTCTTTGGGGCACTTGGTTATAAATTAGCTGATACTCATGGCAGGACATTGTTAAGACTATTTAACCCTACTAATACTGACGCTTATTTAGTAAATGAAGGAATAATTCCAGCAGCAAGTCCAAAAATTCTTGATACTAGTGTAATTATTGATGGAAGGATAAATGGTTTATTAAGCTGTGGATTACTTGAAGGTCAATTAATTGTGGCCCAAAGTGTAATTGATGAACTACAAACCTTAGCTGACTCTAGTAGTAATGAAAAAAGAGGAAAAGGAAGAAGAGGTCTTAAATTATTAAAAGAGCTGAGAGAACTATATGGAAGGAGACTTGTAATAAACCCAACTAAATATGAGGGGAATGGGGTAGATGAAAAACTTCTAAGAATTACGGAGGATATGGCAGGTACTTTAATTACGGCAGATTATAATCTTTCCCAAATTGCAGAAGTAAAAGAATTAAAAGTTATGAATTTGAGCGATTTAGTTATAGCTTTAAGGCCAGAAGTACAGCCTGGAGAATCACTTAATATAAAAATAGTCAGAGAGGGTAAAGAAAAATTGCAAGGAATTGGATATTTAGATGATGGGACAATGGTCGTAATTGATGATGCAAAGAAATTTGTGGGAGAAAGATTAGATATAGTTATTACTGGTGCATTGCAATCGCCCACTGGAAGAATGGTATTTGGGAAATTGATAAATAATCCTGAGTCAAACAAATCTTTTAAATCTCCAGCGACACAGGGCTAAATATAGCTAGAATCATACTAGTATTTATTTTGTAGAACATATGACTGTATCTGCTCCTTATTACGGCGAGAATACCGCTATGAGGACTCCGCCACCAGATTTACCTTCTCTTCTGCTAAAGGAGAGAATTGTATACCTAGGATTACCGTTATTTTCAGACGATGACGCTAAAAGACAATTAGGAATGGATGTTACCGAGCTAATTATTGCTCAACTCCTATATTTAGAATTTGATGATCCAGACAAACCTATTTATTTTTATATAAATTCAACAGGCACTAGCTGGTATACCGGAGATGCGGTTGGTTTTGAAACAGAAGCTTTTGCTATTTGCGATACCATCAACTACATTAAACCTCCTATTCATACAATTTGTATTGGACAAGCAATGGGAACAGCGGCAGTTATATTGTCTTCAGGGACTAAAGGGCATAGAGCAGCTCTTCCTCATGCTTCTATTGTTCTTCATCAACCAATTAGCGGAGCTAGAGGGCAAGCAACTGATATCCAAATAAGGGCAGAAGAGGTGTTAAAAAATAAAAAATCAATGCTGGAGATCTTATCACGCAACACCGGTAAAAGTATTGAAGAGCTTTCGAAAGATTCTGACAGGATGAGTTATCTTAACCCTCAAGAAGCTTTAGATTATGGAGTGATAGATAGGATACTCACAAGTCAAAAAGATTTACCTAATAACATTTAATCCTTACTTTTAACTCACTACTTTTTTAAAATTATGCCAATAGGAACTCCAAGCGTGCCGTATAGACTACCAGGAAGTCAATACGAAAGATGGGTAGACATTTATACAAGATTGGGTGTTGAGAGGATTTTATTTCTCGGACAAGAAGTTAATGATGGAATTGCGAACAGCTTAGTTGCTCAAATGCTATACCTTGATTCTGATGATAATACAAAACCTATTTATCTTTACATAAACAGTCCTGGCGGATCAGTCACTGCTGGTTTAGCAATATATGACACTATCAAATACGTTAAGAGCGATGTAGTCACTATATGCGTAGGTCTTGCAGCCTCAATGGGAGCATTTTTATTGGGAGCTGGTACTAAAGGTAAAAGGGTTGCTCTTCCTCATAGTCGAATTATGATTCATCAACCACTGGGAGGGACTTCACAACGTCAGGCTAGCGATATTGAAATAGAAGCTAGAGAAATACTGAGAATTAAAGATATGTTGAATCACTCTATGTCTGATATGACAGGACAATCCTTTGAAAAAATAGAGAAAGATACTGATAGAGATTATTTTCTAAGTGCTGAAGAAGCTAAAAACTATGGGCTAATAGATAGAGTAATTTCACATCCAAGCGAGGCGAGCTAGCTCTTATTATCTAAAATTAATATTTAAATATTAATTTTTAAATGAGCAATTATATGGTTTATTTACACCTTTAATGTCTAAAATATTAACTATCAAAAGTTTAGAAGTTACAACTAATGACACAACTCTTTTATGACACAGATGCTGACCTAAGTCTATTAAAAAATAAAACTATCGCAATAATAGGTTACGGCTCACAAGGCCATGCACATGCTTTAAATCTTAAAGACAGTGGAATGGATGTAATAGTAGGGTTATACAAAGGTAGTAATTCTGAAAGCAAAGCTATTAATGATGGATTAAAAGTATTCACTGTTTCTGAGGCTTGTGAAAAAGCAGATTGGATTATGATTCTGCTTCCAGATGAGTTCCAAAAAGATGTTTATATCAAAGAGATAGAACCAAATTTAAAAGAAGGTAAGATATTAAGTTTTGCACATGGATTCAATATAAGATTCGAACTCATTAAGCCACCTAATTTTGTCGACGTTGTAATGATTGCACCAAAAGGGCCTGGACATACTGTTCGTTGGGAATATCAGAATGGCCAAGGAGTTCCTGCCCTATTCGCAGTTGAACAAGACTATTCAGGCAATGCGAGATCATTAGCTATGTCTTATGCCAAGGGTATTGGAGGTACAAGAGCTGGGATTCTTGAAACAAATTTCAAAGAAGAAACTGAAACAGATCTTTTTGGAGAACAGGCAGTTCTATGTGGTGGTTTATCAGAACTTGTTAAATCAGGATTTGAAACTCTCGTTGAGGCAGGATATCAACCTGAATTAGCATATTTTGAGTGTTTACATGAAGTAAAGTTAATAGTCGATCTTATGGTTAAGGGAGGATTATCTCAAATGAGAGATTCAATTTCAAATACTGCAGAATATGGTGATTATGTAAGTGGGAAAAGACTTATAAATAATGAAACAAAAAAAGAAATGCAGAAAATTTTAAAAGATATTCAAGATGGTACTTTCGCTAAGAATTTTGTAGATGAATGTGATAATAACAAACCCTTAATGACAAAATTAAGAGAAGAAAATTCTAAACACGAGATAGAAAAAGTTGGGAAAGGTCTTCGTGCTATGTTCAGTTGGCTGAAATAAATTTATATTTTATATTTATTGCCTCGATTGGGTTTGATCTTTTAATTGGTGATCCAAAGTTTATCATCCATCCTGTTCAAATAATTGGGATTTACATAAAACAAATAACTAATTTTTTTATCCATAATTTCAAGAAAAATAAGAGGATATTATTTTGGGGAGGATTATTTATTGCACTATCCACTATCGCGACAAGCTTTGTGATCGGTAAGATTATTGAATTAATGTTCATTCAATCAAAAAGCAATCTTATTTTTGGAATATTAATCTTCTTAGGCTTATCGAGTTGTTTAGCTTCAAAGAGTCTAATCTTGAGCGTAAAAGAAATTTCAAATCTTATAAACGACAACATAACTGATCAAAAAACTGAACAAATAGTTAAAGAAAAAGTTCAAAGAATTGTAAGTAGAGATGTAAGTACAGCTTCGTTAGAGCATCTTTTGAGATCAAGTATTGAAAGTCTTACAGAAAATTCAGTTGATGGGATTTTTGGTCCGCTTTTTTGGATATTTATTGGAACAGTTTTTATCAAATTTTCGATTTTTCTTCCAGGTCCTTTATCACTTGGCTTTTCATATAAAGCAATAAGTACTTTGGATTCAATGATCGGCTATAAATATGACCATTACAGATATCTAGGTTTTTTTAGTGCAAAAATTGAAGATTGTTCAACTTTCCTTCCAAGTAGAATAGTTTTATTAACATTACCTTTGGTTAGTTCTAAAATTAAAAAATATATTTCTGTCATTAAAAAAAGTTACTCTGATGGAATTAAATATGATTCTCCTAATTCTGGTATTTCAGAGGCTATTTTTGCATATATTTCCAATGTCAAATTAGGAGGTGAGAACAAGTACAATGATGAAATTATTGAAAAGCCAATTATCAATTCAAATGGTAATATTTGCTCCAAAGAAAAAATAAATATTATTTGTCAATTAATTTTAAGACTTCAAATACTTTGGATAATTACTTTTACCATAATTTTTTTTAAAATTTGAATCCTAATTCAATGAAATTTGTTTTAAGTAACTATCATTATTAAAAAGACAATTTTCATGAAAGAAGAAAAACCCCCATTAAAAAATTCGGATAATAGTCCTACTGAAAATCTAAAGGAAGAGACAAATAATACATCTTCTGATAATGAATATTCAAAATGGGTTGATAATCAAGGTGATGAAGTAAAAGATGTTTTTGGATTTAATAGTAGTGCCGAACTTGTTAATGGCAGAGCAGCTATGATCGGTTTTTTAATGCTCTTATTAACCGAATTAGTTTTTAAAGGAAGGCCTGTCACTTCCTCAATCTTTGGTATAAATTGATAATGGAAGAAAAAAAATCTAATCCATTAAAAATTTTCCTATACATTTCAGCTTGGGTAATAATTTGGGGAACATTTGGTTCATTTATAGATTTCCCCCTTTATAAAAATAATATCTATCAAGAGGGGAGCATATATCAATATCTTACTTTTACAATTACAGCAATCATTTCAATTTTGAGTGCCAAATTCTTTTATAAAAAAATTAAACTATAAGAACTTATATCTATATTTTTTAATAATTTTTGCTGGTTCTAAATTATCCTGAGTCTCATATAGTATCCATTGATGAGTTTCAGTATCATGATCACAACCTAAGCTATTTGATGGGTCAGGCAAATTAGAAAGATATGAGTGACATGACTGATCCGCCTCGAAAGCAGAGTCATAACCACTTAAAAAGTATACTGAAAATCCAATAAGTACAACTGATATAACCACTTGAAAAAATAAGCTAACTATCTTCATGAATTTCCGGTCAAAATTTAAATATATCACTTCTAAAATTCTTTCGATAAAAAATTAAGCTATCGACCAACATTAAAGATAAAATCATGAAAGCCTTTATTATTAAAATACAAAATAACCAAAAGTACTAAAATTATATTTAAAACTAATACAACTGAACCAAATATATTAATCTGCTTTTTACCTGGCAAGGTATAAGTAAATTTTTTTCCTTTAAGAAAAGAAGCTAACCCTTTTTTCTCTTTTTCCAAATCCTTAATAGGTTTATCATTTTTAACTTCACTTTCAGAAAAACCTTTTACCATTTCAACCTTTATAACAAATTAATAATATTCTAAATTTAAAATTTTTCTCAAGAATTAACAATTTTTATTCACATATGAAAGCATCATTCCATTTTTATTTTTCTTTAACTTTCTAAAGTAATAAGCTTCAATAAGTTCTGTCTGCAACCCAAGAATACTTGCCTGACATTTATATTTTTTTTGCTCAGACTCAACTAACTGTATTTTCTCAATTTCCAATAATAAGTTACTACATACTTTATATTGCAAATCTTTGAAGCATTCATTTGCTTTTCTTAAAATTTCCGATTTAGTTAATAATTGTTCGGCAACAATAGGATTTAAGAATAAAACTAACAAAGGTAGTGAGAAACATATAAATTTCTTATAACTAAAAAGAGTCAAAAAGTAAAAACCCTCCTAATAAAATCATGTTAAAAATAATATAAAAAAATTATCAATACTTTTTTCTTTAAAAAAAAAGGTGTTCAAAAAGAACACCTATATTAAAGACAAAATAAGCTATTAGAATATTAGCCTTGAACTCTATCCTTAAATAGTTTTCCTGCTGAGAATGTAGGAACTCTTTTCGCGGGAATCGCAATTTTTTCCCCAGTTTTAGGGTTTAAGCCCTGTCTAGCAGAACGATCCCTTGGTTCAAAAGAACCAAATCCCAGTATGGAGACTTTTTTGCCTTCCACTACTGAATCAACAATAGTTTCAATAGCTGCATCAACAACTAAAGATACATCTGTTTTTGTAAGCTCAGTACGAGCAGCTACAAGATTTACTAAATCAGCTTTGTTCATTGAATTGTTTGTATAGCAGAGATTTGAAAGACAAGAATTTTAAAATCAAGTCTAATTACCTCGAACTTGCATATCATATGGAGCAAATACAAATACGGCAACCAAAAATGCCGGCAGCGCAAAGCTTTATACAAAATTTAATGACATTTTTAGCTATTCAACAATATTGTTAGATCTTAAATTTTTATAAGCACTTAAATTTACTTTAGGTAAAATGAAGGGCCAAAACTCTTGCAGTAACTAGTTTTCTTTAAAAAAGTTTAATTTCTAATTATTAAAAAAATTTATATTTAAAAGTAATCAATTTAACAATTTCAAATATTTATTATTTTTTATTAAATTTCAGATATATTTTCTTCTCAGCACATGAAGAGGATATTCTTTCCATTTTAAAAGCAAAAAAATTCAGTAACATATTACGTTTGAACCGAGTTTTGAACTTTTTTGTGTATAAATACAAAACAAAGAAAAGAACATTTAATTAGTAATATTAAATTTTTTAAATTTAAGAATATTGATGAGTGAAACATCAAATTTGATTCTTTTTTTTTAATTTTGCACTTATGATTCTGAAATGAATTATTTAATTAAATTAGTTCATTTATAAAAAAAATTAAAGAAATAAAGAAACAGTGAATGATATAAAGGTTGGAAAACCATTACCTCTGGGTAGTTCAATAACTTCAGGAGGTGTCAATTTCTCTCTAATAGCTACAAATGCAGAATATATAGAAATTTTATTATTCGAGAAAGAAGATTCAGTTGCTCCAAAAACAATCTTCAAGTTAGATCATAGTCATAAGACTGGTTCTTATTGGCATGCTGAAATAAATAATCTCAAAGAGGGTTCAATCTATGCCTTTAGAGTAAAACAGAATGATAATGGACTAAATAAAAATTATTCTAAAACTGTTCTCATAGATCCTTGCTCAAGAGGCATTACTGGATGGAGTAATTACAAAAGAAAAAATGCACTCAACAATATAGATAACATGGATTGTTGTCTTAAAAGTGTTGTTTGTGATAGAAAATCTTTTAATTTTAAAGATTTCCCTAGACCTAAACACTCATGGAAAGAAACTATTATTTATGAGTTACATATCAAAGCATTTACTCAATCCTCTAATGAAGAAGAAAGTTGTTTTAAAAAATTTTTAAAAAAAATTCCATATCTTAAAAAACTTGGCATAACAAGTATTGAATTACTTCCGGTATTTTGTTTTGACCCAAATGATGCTCCTAATGGATTAGAAAATTTCTGGGGATATAGTCCTATTAACTGGTTTACTCCACATTTTCAATATCTTTCTAATAATACCGCCAAAGGAAATAGAGAGGAATTTAGAAAATTTGTGGAAGAATGCCATAAAGCAAACATTGAAGTAATTTTAGATGTGGTTTATAACCATACCTCTGAAGGAGATTATCAAGGACCTGCCATATCTTGGAAAGGGATAGATGACAATCTTTATTATTTCATCGACAAAGATAAAAATTATCAAGATGTCTCTGGATGTGGGAACACTATAGCAGCAAATAGAGGATTAGTTAGAAAATTAATATTAGAGTCATTAAAATGCTGGGTAAATGAATTAGGCGTTGATGGTTTTAGATTTGATTTAGGTATTGCCTTGTCAAGAGGTGAAGATCTCATCCCTCTTGATAATCCACCAATTTTTGATGATATTGAATGTGATCCTGAACTTGCCGATATCAAATTTATCAGTGAGCCTTGGGATTGTGGAGGATTATATAAATTAAACGATTTCCCCTCTAAGAAAACGTTTACATGGAATGGGCATTTCAGAGATGACTTAAGAAGATTTTGGAAAGGGGATAAAGATACGGCTTGGAATATGAGTGACAAAATCAAAGGTAGTCCATCACATTACAAAGAAAATAATTTCTTACCAAAGTCTATAAATTTCATAACTTCACACGATGGATTTACACTAAAAGATTTAGTTACCTTTAACAAAAAACATAATTTCGCAAATAAAGAGCAAAATAGAGATGGGGATAACCACAACAATTCATGGAATCATGGAGTGGAAGGACCTACATCAGACTTATCTATTAAAAAATTAAGAAAGCGGCAACAAAAAAATTTACTTTTGAGTTTATTCATTTCAAGAGGAGTCCCTATGTTGCTAATGGGTGATGAAATAGGAAGATCTCAAGGCGGAAATAATAATTCTTGGTGCCAAAACAATTCTTTAGGTTGGATGAATTGGGATGAAAATCAACAAGATTTAGAACTATTAAATTATCTAAAGTATTTAATAAAAATAAGAAAAAAATTTATTAATTTTTTTAATCCTATTTCTTCAACAAATAAAAAAGAAATTGACAATTTAGCCAATTATTATTGGCATGGTCCAAAGTTAGAAAGTCCAGATTGGAGTAGTTGGTCACATACAGTTGCATTAAGCATCAATAAAGGTGAAAATAATCCTTTAATTTGGGCTGGCTTAAATGCATATTCAAAAAGCATTGATTTTTATTTACCAAAATCTAAAAGTAAATGGCTCAAAATTATTGATACTAATCATTCTGAAAATACTAAGCCTATCCCCATTACCGATACTTTTATTAAAGTAGATAATAGAAGCTCTGTGTTAATTATTTCAGAAGAAGTATTTGGAACAAAAAATAATATAATCTAAAAGCGGGCGGCGGGAATCGAACCCGCATCTTCAGCTTGGAAGGCTGAGGTTTTACCACTAAACCACGCCCGCAAAAAGTAATAGAATTACCTTTGCAATAATACATTACCAAACAATCAACAAAGTAAAAAGATTGGAAAATTCACACTCAAAAAATATAACCGGATCAAGAACAAGATTAATGCTCTCTTATGGACTTGGAGATGCAGGCACAGGTCTAGCCGCCACACAATTTGGCTTTTTCCTTTTTAGATTCTTTATTTGTTCGGCAGGTTTACCCGTTTTAATTGCAGGTTCATTACTAATGTTGATAAAAATATGGGATGCAATAAACGATCCATTAATAGGATGGTTAAGTGATAGGACAAAATCGAGATGGGGGCCAAGGATACCTTGGATGCTAATTGCTGCAGTGCCTCTAGGGATTTCTTTGGCAGCAATTTGGTGGATCCCCACAGGCCCTGTCATAAACAGAACGATATACTATACTTTGATTTCAATAATAGTAATGACTGCTTATACAAGTATTAATCTTCCTTTCGCAGCTCTATCTACAGAAATCTCAGAAAAAACTTCAATAAGAACTAGGTTAAATGCCGCAAGATTTACAGGCTCAATAATAGCTGGTTTAACTGGTTTAATAATAGCTGGAGTGGTTTTAAATTCAGAAGGATTAGCTAATAACGAATATTTTGTGATGGGCAAAATTAGCGGTTTTATAGCAGTAATAACAACCTTATTATCTTGCTGGGGACTTGCCCCATATGCAAAAAAAGCTAGACGGCCATCTGCGAAAGCGGAACCAATTAAACTTCAATTTAAAAGAATATTTAATAACAAAAAATTTCTTAAAGTGATTTCCCTTTATATTTTACTTTGGTGTGCCTTGCAGTTAATGCAAACAGTCGCGTTAATTTATGTAGAGGATGTTCTTAATGTGCCTTCAGAAATTGCTAACTGGGTTCCAATACCATTCCAAATAAGTGCCCTAATAGGATTACAAATATGGGCAAGAGTCTCAAATAAGTTGAACAGAATTTCAGCTTTAAACTATGGTGCAATTATTTGGATTATTTCTTGTACATCAGCATTATTTTTACCTTCTTTATCAAAAGTTTCTTCTATAGAAGATAGCTTTTTACTTAATTTTGATAACCTTATCCTATTCATAATGTTGATTGTCATAATCTGTTTAATTGGAATAGGAGCTTCAACCGCGTACTTAATACCTTGGTCACTACTTCCTGATGCAATAGATGAAGATCCAGAAAAACCCGCAGGCCTTTATACTGCTTGGATGGTTCTTATTCAGAAAATTGGCATTGGACTAAGTGTTCAAGTATTAGGTTTATTATTATATATATCTGGTTATCAATCATGTTTTGTGGACAAATCTACTTTAAATATTATTGAACAATCATCTTTAGCTCAATTAACCATCAGGTTGTGTATTGGTTTTATACCTTCTTTATTAGTAATAGTTGGACTATTTATAATGCGAAAGTGGGATCAAAAATTATTAACCAATTAATATAAAAACATGTACTATCCTAAGTTTTTTAAAAGACTTGTAAGCAGCCTCATAATTGGAGGACAAGCAATTAACTATATCTTTAGAGGTAAAATTTCAAAAAACGATCTTTTTGAACAGCTTATGGAATCAGGTCCCGGAAGTTTAGTGATTGTTTTAATTACAGGCATTGCGGCAGGTACAGTTTTTAATATTCAGGTAGCTTCCCAACTAACAAGCATGGGGGTTTCAAGTGAAATAGGGGGCTTACTAGCTGTAGGGATGGCAAGAGAAATGGCTCCTCTTCTAACTGCTACTTTAATGACTGGCAAAGTCGCTACTGCATATGCAGCTCAACTCGGAACGATGAAAGTTACAGAACAAATAGAAGCTATAACAATGTTAAGAACTGAACCAATTCAATATTTAGTAGTTCCAAGATTACTCTCTATGATAATTATGTCACCAATACAATGTCTTTTATTTTTATCAGTTGCTTTATGGAGTGGGCAAATCTGGAGCACAATTTTTTATAACGTTCCTCCCATTGTTTTTTGGACCTCTGTTCGTTCTGGTAATGTAAGCTTAACTAGTTCAGACTTATCATCCATGATAATTAAATCCGTAGTTTTCGGATTACTAATATCAATTATTGCCTGTGGATATGGCCTTACTACTAAAGGAGGTCCAAAAGAAGTAGGAACAAGTACAACAGGTGCTGTGGTAATGACTCTTGTTACTGTATCTTTAATGGATGTAGTTCTAACACAAATATTATTTGGATAAATCGATGTTTAATACTAAATCAAAACTAACTGAGCCAGTAACCATCTCTCCATCTTTTCAATTACCAATAATCCTAATAATTTTAAGTTTTATGCTCCTATTCCTAAATATTGGTTATTGGCCCACCATAGTATTTGCTGCATTTAGCTTTTTTTTATTGCTTCAATCATTTACTTTAAGAATAAAAATAACCAATGAAGATTTTATAGTTTTGCAACTTGGAAAAGAAATTAGAACCTTTCCATTTAAAAATTGGATCTCTTGGAAATTCTTTTTTCCCATAATCCCCGGTATTTTTTACTTTAGAGAAAAGTCTAGTCCTCATTTATTACCTATACTATTTAATCCAGAGCAACTAAAAAACGAACTTATAAAGAAAGTTGAATCTCTGGAAATTAAAAACCCTTAAAAAAAATTTTTTGATTAATTACAAATTCAATTAAATGACTAATACAAAAGTTTCTAATAATAATCCTGATAAGGAATCAATAATCAATAAATCAATTACAAAAGCAAAAGATAATGAAATAATCAAAAATAAAACAATTCAAAATAAAAAGGTAAATTCTGTAAGTAAAGAACCTAATAAATCTGTAGATGATATTTCAAATGAACTATTTAGCGAACTTATTTCAAAAAAAATCTCTTTAGTTCAAGAGATAAAAGATTTAGAAACAAAAAAAAATGAATTAGAAAAAGATATTGAATCAAATTTCAAGGGTCAATCAGATAATATCGCAAAAAGAGTAAAGGGATTCCAAGAATATTTAACGGGCTCTTTACAGAACCTTTCACAAAATGTAGAAAAACTAGAATTAGTTTCGCAACCAATAGTTGTTAAGCCTTCTCCTCTTGATGAGAAAAAAGAGGCTTCAAACAAAAATGAATTGCTTACTGTTCCTGCCTTATCTGAAACATTTAAACCAGATGAACAACTCATTAGAAGTTGTTTCTCAAATTTCATAGAACAGCCTGATTTTTATTCAGAACCGTGGAAATTAAGACGAAGCCTTGATTCATCAGATATTGAAGTCATGGATGATTGGTTCTTTAATATGGGTGGAAGGGGATCCCTAGAGAGCAGGGGTTCGAGGCAAAAAAATGCTTTATTATCTGCTGGGTTCATAGCTATTCTTGGTGAATTGTATGGAGACCAGTTTCAAACTCTAATATTGGCTTCTCAGCCTGAAAGATTAGGAGAGTGGAGGAGAGTTTTACAAGATTCCTTAGGTCTTACAAGAGATGATTTTGGACCCAATAGCGGCATTGTTCTTTTTGAAAGACCAGAAGGCGTTATAGAAAGAGCTGACAGATTAGAGGCTAATGAAGAATTGCCATTTATTATTGTGGATGCAGCGGAAACATCTGTAGAAATACCAATTCTTCAATTTCCATTATGGCTTGCCTTCGCAGGCTCAAATGATGAAATTTATGATGATCTTGAACTAAATTAACTTCTATGCATATTTTAATTATTTCTATAAGTTATTTTTTGGGATCACTACCAACAGGATTCTTATTTGGTAAATTTCTAAAAAATATTGATTTAAGACTTACAGGATCTGGATCAACCGGGGCAACGAATGTTTTAAGAAATGTGGGGAAATGGCCTGCTTTTTTTGTTTTTATTATTGATGTAGGCAAAGGTCTTATTGCTGTTAAGATTGCTCAACATTATACAAATCAAAACTTATTTGAAGTTTTAGCAGGGATTGCTGCTATTTCAGGACATATATGGCCAATATGGTTAAAAGGAAAAGGTGGGAAGGCAGTAGCTACAGGTTTAGGAATGTTTATTGCTCTTTCTTGGAAAATAGGATTTGCATCACTGGGAATTTTTTTAATAATTCTTGCAAAATCTAAGATTGTCTCTTTATCGAGTATCTCAGCTGCAATTTTTTTACCATTTTTAATGTTTTTAGATATTGGATCTACTAATCATCCTTACTTCTTTATTAGTTTAGTTGTATCAATATTAGTTATCTGGAAGCATAGAACAAATATTAGACGATTACTTAAAGGAGAAGAATTAAAGATAAATGATATTAACAAATAGACTCGCAGATATCCAAAAAAGCCTTATTGGGATCTTTTGCTTTTGTAATAGCTCTTCCAATAACCAATTTAGAAGATCCATTACTTATTGCTTCAAAAGGAGTCATTATTCTATTTTGATCATCTTTTTTTTGAATATTTGTCCTAATACCAGGTGTTATTAATTCGAAATTATTTTTATACATTGATCTCAATATTTTTGCCTCCAAAGGAGAACAAACGCATCCATCTAATCCAGCATCGAAAGACAATTTTGCAAGTCTGATAACATTTTCCTCAATCGAGTTTTTTCTATCAAGATCAGTTTGGAATTCTTCACTAGATAAGCTAGTTAAAACAGTTATCCCTATAACACAAGGAGCATTTACAGTAGCTATTTTTGCTCCTTCTAAAGATGCTTTTTTTGATGCAGTAAGAGCTTTAGAACCTGCTGAAGCATGAACAGAAATAATATCAACTCCGAGTTTGGACACCTCATAACAAGCAGCGCTCATAGTATTAGGAATATCGTGAAATTTAAGATCTAAGAATATTTTTTTATTTAAATTTTTCAAAATTTTTATTACACTAGGTCCCTCCCTCGTAAAAAGTTCTAAGCCAACTTTTACCCATTTAATATTGGGACATCTTTCTAGCAATACTTTTGCTTGAAATATATCTAATCCATCAATAGCTAATATTATTTTTTCTTCTGTATTAAATTTTTTCATTTAATTTTAATTGTCAAACCTTTTAATTATTTTCTTGCCAATTTGCAATATTTTGCCTGATAAATCCTCTTTTGAATCAAAAACAAGATCTGGATTTACTAATTTATAACTATCGATTTTTACACCCCCACCTTTAATAGATCTTTTTGATTCGCTACTAGATTTAAATAAGTTTAATGAGCTTAACAAATAAAAAAATTTCACAGGAAACACAATTTCTTTTAAAGAAATTATTGGAATCTCTCCAACTTTTTCTTTAAGTCCTAAAAAAAGTTTTTCACAATTAGATTGTGCTCTTAATGCTTCTTCTTTTCCATGATAAAGGGACGTGACTTCCAAGGCCATCCGTCTTTGCAAATCTCGAGGATTATTGTCTTTAAGGAGAGTTAAATCTAATTCTGTAAGCAATTCAAAATAGGATGGAATAATATTATCTGGAACTTTTTCTAGTTTCGAATACATTGATAGTGAATCCTCGCTCAAGCCAACAGTATTAGATTCTGATTTACTCATTTTTTTAATTCCATCCAATCCAGTTAAAATTGGAAGCAATATTCCATATTGTGGTTCTTGTTTAAAGTGTCTTTGCAAATCTCTTCCTATTGCAATATTAAATTTCTGATCTGTACCACCAAGTTCAATATCTGAATTCACTGCCACTGAATCATAGCCTTGAAGTAATGGGTATAAAAATTCATGTAATGCAATTGGAGTTTGAGAGTTATATCTCTTATTAAATTCTTCCTTGGCGAGCATCTGGCTAACAGTAGCGCTTCCCATTAATTCAATAATTGAATTAAGATTTAGATTTTTTAACCACTCACTGTTGTATCTAATTTCTATCCTATCTTCTGAATCAAAATCTAAAATAGATTTATCAGATGATTTACCCATCCCAAGTTGATTTAAATATGTTTTTGAATTTTCCTTAACCTCTTCTTCGGATAGTTGAACTCTTGTTTTATTTTTTCCTGTTGGATCTCCTATTTGTGCAGTAAAATCTCCAATTATTAGTACCGCAACATGACCATTATCTTGAAAAGCTCTGAGTTTTTTAAACAAGATACTATGACCAAGATGAATATCAGTTCCTGTTGGGTCTATACCAAGTTTTACTCTTAATTTACTTTTACTTTTATTCGCATCATTGATTTTAGATGAAAGTGTTTGATCAAAATTTCTGAGTGGAAATGATTCTTCTATTCCCCGGAGGAGCCATTTTGGTAATTCAAATTTATCTACCATAAAAAATTCAATTTTAGAAAGTTAAGAACTCTTATCAAGTTCTTCCTTCATTCTTATCAAGGTTTTATTCATTTGATCGAACATTTGATCAGGAGTAATTCCAAATTGGCTTAACTGCGTCTTTAACTGTTCTACAGTCATTTTAGCTTGAAAATCTTCTGACAATTCGAACCTTTTCATAAAAACTTTATATCGATCCATAAGTGATTCCATTTTCTTTATAAACATAACTTTTCCTTCTCTATCAAATTTCCCATAATCAGAACCTAGTTTCATCAGTTCTTGATAATCTGTAAAAAGCTTTTTAGCTTCTTCTTGAACTATATCTGACTCGAAAAAGCTCATTTTTTATTTTAATTAACTTAATAGTTTACTCCTTACCAAGATAACAAGAATCTTTTGAATTAATTATAAGATTAATAAATTTTTAGTTTATAAATATTTATTTGAATAATAATAATTAAGAATTAAGATTCTAAAACATAATAAACACATTTGGAAAACTCTAATTTAGATAATATTTCAAAGAAAAATAAGCAATTTGAGTTATTTAGTTCCGCATTAGATACCTCAAGTAATCTGCCTTTCTCAAATAATCTTAAAGTTAGAAGTAAAACCTTAATGGATTGGCGAAATAGAATTTCTGATTATCAATCTAAAATTGTGGAAGATAACCAAAATGACATTTTTCAACATTCGATTATTCCAGAGAACGATACTATTTATCATGAAAGAATTCACCCCTTTTCATTACAAGGATTATCGTTAAATTTTTGGAGAACAAATCAATTCGTACATAATGGTCCAGCTATGTATTTTGTAATTGATACGATAGGTAGCTCTCAAATAATTCTCTATATAGGGGAAACTAATTCAGCTAATAAAAGATGGAAAGGTGAGCATGACTGCAAAAATTACCTTAGTAACTATAAAGAAGCGCTAACATATAACAATCTAACTAATCAGTTAGATATACGTTTTTTTTTAGATGTCCCCAAAGAAGCCAAATCAAGACGTAGATTAGAACAGAAACTAATATATTTATGGATGCCACCATTTAATAAAGAAACTAGAAATAGATGGTCAACTACTTTTACAAACAATTAAAATTAATTAAATCTTTATCAAAATGCAATTTTCAACTTTCCAACAAGATCTTAATACTTGGCAAGGTTCTTCATTAATATTTGGAATTGTTGAGGAGGATCTTAAGAATCAATTACAAAAAATTAATTTCATTATTGATTCAAAGCTATTACTAGAAAAAATAAATCAAAAAAAGTTCAACGGAGAAAAAGGTAAGATATTAAACTTTGATTTTTTTGATCAAAGGTTGCAAACTCTGAAGATTATCGGTCTTGGAGAAAGCAAAAATATAAACAGTAATGATATTAAAAATTCTCTAGCAGATGTTATAAGAAAAAGTTCTGATAAAGAAGAAAAAATTAGTATCTTGTTTCCTTGGGAATTAATAAATTCTCCAGAAGAAATTCAATCTTTTGGAGAATCAGCAAGATTATCAGCCTACAAAGATAATCGATTCAATAGCAAAAGAGATGATAAAAAAGTTCTTAACGAAATAGAATTTTTAAATTTAAATAAATTTAAAAATATAAACTTCAATGAAACCGAATATATTTGTGAAGGCGTTGAGCTAGCAAGGAGGCTTGTAGCTGCTCCCCCAAATAGTCTTACTCCGCTAGAGATGTCTATACAAGCCTCAAAGATAGCTAAAGACCATGGTTTAGAAATTAAAATCCTTGAAAAAAATGAATGTGAAGATTTAGGTATGGGTGCATATTTAGCAGTAGCCAAAGGTTCTGATTTAGAACCTAAATTTATACATTTAACTTTAAAATCGACAAGTCCTGTAAAAGAAAAGATTGCATTAGTTGGTAAAGGTTTAACCTTTGATTCAGGAGGATATAACCTAAAAGTTGGAGCTTCCCAAATTGAAATGATGAAATATGACATGGGAGGTAGCGCGGCAGTTCTTGGTGCCGCCAAAGCACTCGGAGCTATAAAACCAGATGGATTAGAAATACACTTTATCGTGGCAGCTTGTGAGAATATGATAAATGGATCAGCTGTACATCCTGGAGATGTTATAAAAGCTTCAAATGGCAAGACAATTGAAATTAATAATACTGATGCTGAGGGTAGACTTACATTGGCTGATGCATTAACTTACGCATCAAATCTAAAACCTGATTCAATTATTGATCTTGCTACATTGACTGGTGCAATTGTTGTTGCACTAGGAAATGATGTGGCCGGTTTTTGGACCAATAACAATATGATGGCAAGTGACTTAAAAACAGCATCATCCCAAGCTGGAGAGGAATTATGGCAAATGCCTTTACAAAAATCTTATAAAGATGGTCTTAAGTCTCACATTGCCGACATGAAAAATACTGGCCCAAGGGCTGGTGGATCCATAACAGCTGCATTATTTTTAGAGGAATTTTTTGATAAAAATATAAAGTGGGCTCATATTGACATCGCTGGAACTTGTTGGACTGACAAAAATAGAGGTATTCATCCATCAGGAGCTACAGGATATGGAGTTAAAACTTTAGTCCAATGGATTAAAAATAAAAGATGAGATGAAAAATAATTATTCAGACCAAACATTAATTGATCTAGCATTTTCTTTCCATAATTTGTCCAATTGCTGATCTCTTCCACAAGAGAATCTATAGAATTTATATTTTAATTCATTTCTATTAGCAAAATCCTGATGATATGCTTCCGCTTCCCAGAACTGACTTTTTGGTTTTAGTTCAACATTAATTTTTTCTAAATTAACCCCTAATTCCTTTGAAGCAGAAAGGAGAGATTTTCTAGCTTCATTCTTTTCGTCTGAATTTTCAAAAAAGATTACTGGCCTATAAGAATCTCCTCTGTCACAAAATTGGCCACCTCCATCAAGTGGATCAATATTTCTAAAATATAACCTGTATATTTCTGATAAAGTTACTACTTCTGAATCATAATTTACTAAAACCACTTCTTGATGACCATTATGATTTTCATATGTAGGTTTTTGCAAATCCCCTCCAGAGTATCCACTTATTACTGAAGTTATACCTCTTAATGATTCTAAATCATGTTCTAAACACCAAAAACATCCTCCGGCTAGTACTACATCTTCAGCGAAAGTATTTATAGGATTTACGAGTATTGAAAATACAATAATTAATGAGAAAAGATACTTCATTTTTTAATTATAAACATCAAATTAAAGAATTTATAATTTCTTCCGCTGCTCTTTTTACTACACCTTCTTGACCTAACTCTTTTTTTAAATCCGCATAACCTTTTGAAATTTTTTCTTTTTCTGATTTGCGATCTAATATTTTACAGGCCTTATCATATATTTTTTTTACCTCAAAATCTTTTTGAACGAATTCAGGAATAATTCTTTTTTTTACTAGTAAATTAACTGGAGAAATAAATTTAACTTTAAAATTGAGAATTTTTTTTGCAATAAAAGCTGTAACTCTACTTACTCTATATCCAACGATTTGAGGTAACCCATATAAAGCTAATTCCATATTTACCGTTCCTGATTTACATAGGGCTAATTTAGTTAAAGAATAAATATGAGTTTTTAATTCTTCGATATCTGTTTGAGATATAACTTTACCTTTAACTTTAAAATGATCTAAAGCTAATTTAAATTTAGAATCAAAAACTTCTCTACAAGATGGTATATAAACAATAAGACTTGGATATTTTTGTTGTAATTTTCTTGCTACTTGCATAAAAACAGGTAACACATATCTTAATTCTTGAGGTCTTGATGCTGGCATTATTAACAAGATGTTTTCATTTGCTCTAAGCTTAAGGATTTTTCTAGAATCTTTTTTGGTAGGAATTTTTTTTATCAAATCGATCATTGGATGTCCAATCCATAAAACATTTCCACCTCGTCTTTTATAAAAATTTGCTTCTTGTTTAAAAATTGCAAAAATCCTGTCCGAAAAACTTATCAAGTCTGTAGTCGAATTATTACCAACTCGCCAAGCCCACTCTTGAGGGGCGATATAATAGTAAATTGGGATTTTATTCTTCTCACTTTTTAATTTTCTTCCAATTTTAATATTAGGACCCATATAGTCTATTAAGACTAAGCAATTCGGTGATAAATTTTTAAGTGATTTATAAAATTTTTTTTGTATTTGAATTGTTGGGATAATGAGTGGCAAAGCCTCCCAAACACCTATGGCACTTATAGAAGTAGTATCTTGCAAAATTTTTACACCCTCTTTTCGCATTCTTTCTCCACCCAAACCACATATTTCTAAATCAATCGAACGTTTTTCAGCTTCATTAAATAATGCATTAGCTAATAAACCTCCATGTAAATCTCCTGAAACTTCTCCGGTGCTTATGAATATCTTTCTATTCATAAATTAATTGAAGGCATTGGTCCTCTTCTTTTATTAGATATTGAATCTTTTAAAAAATTACATAATTTGCTAGATGAAAAGTCTAATTTTTCTTTCATCGCTATTTCCAATGAAATAGATATTACACCATTAGATTTAAATAATAAATTCCAGGTATTTTGTAATAATTTCAAATCAAAATCTTTATTTTTCATCAACCCACTTCTTTTAATTCCTACCCTATTTAAGCCTCTCAATCTACCAGGATGACCCTCAGCCAAGCAAAAAGGAGGTACATCTCTATCTACTCTAGTCATTCCACCTATCATTGCCAGATATCCTACATGTACAAATTGATGGATACCTAAACACCCTCCAATAATTGCATTATCTTCAACTGTTACATGACCAGCAACCTGGACACTATTTGACAAAACAATTCCATTACCAATTTCACAATTATGACCAATATGTGTATAAGCCATTAATAAATTATTATTCCCAATAATCGTTTTTTCTCCTTCATCAGTTGCCTTATTAATAGTTACACATTCTCTAAAAGTATTATTATCCCCAATAATCACCTCTGTAGATGCACCCTTATATTTAAGGTCTTGAGGTTCAAGTCCAATGAAAACATTTGGAAAAACTTTATTATTTTTACCTATTTTTGTTTTCCCTTCAATAACAGCATTAGGGCCTATTTGAGTACCTGAATCTATTACGACTTTTGGCCCGATAATAGCTCCACTAGCAATAGAAACTCCATCATGTAACTCTGCACTTGAATCAACCAATGCATTTGGATGAACTATTGCACCTTTAAAATTAGTATTTTTAATCTCCATGTTTTTAATCAACTAATGAAAACATTAATTCGCCTGAGCAAACCAACTTCCCATCAACATGAGCTTCACCTTTTACCTTCCCAAATCTTTGTCTCTTTATACTTAATAACTCGCAAGTAATTACTAACTGGTCTCCAGGTACTACTGGCCTTCTAAATTTGACATTATTAATACCTGCAAATACAAAAAGTCCTTTGGGAAGGTCAGGCATTTGAGTTACGATTATTCCCCCTACTTGAGCCATTGCTTCAACAATAAGCACCCCAGGCATTAAAGGTCTCTCTGGGAAATGGCCCTGAAATTGAGGCTCATTTATAGTCACATTTTTCAATGCAACAGCTTTTTTGCCTGGGACATGTTCTATAACTCTATCTATAAGAGCGAAAGGAAATCTATGAGGCAAAAGACCTAATATTTCCTCAGAAGATAGTTGATTATTTTCAGTCGATAATTGTTGTTCCAAAACTTAAGAAAATAAAGTTAATTTTTTAGTGATGAGGCTAATAAAGCATTCAAAGAATGTGATCCTTTATAGACTAAAATTTGAGCCTTAGGTAACCCTACCAAAGCCAAGTCCCCAATAAGATCTAAAATTTTATGTCTTATAGGTTCATTACTAAATCTTAGTGGAGGATTAACCCATTTATCCCCATCACATACAAGAGCATTTTCTAAACTGCCCCCTTTTATTAATCCCAATTCACTTAATTCTTGAAATTGGTCCTTAAAACCAAATGTACGAGCAGGAGCAATATTTTCCACAAAACTTTTTGGGTTTAAATCTATTACATAAGTTTGATTTCCAATTGCTTTATAAGAAAAATTTATAGTTGAGATAATTGTAATTTTATTAGATGGAGTTAAAGCGATAACTGAACTATCTTTATTAAATATCATTGATTTATTAACCTCTCTTATAAAGTTTTTTGGTTTAGGAACTCTTTTAATACCAACCTCTTCAAATGCCTTAACCCATTGAATTGCTGATCCATCGAGTAATGGGATTTCCTTCCCATCAACTTCAATATGAATATAACTCAATCCACAACCTGCTAATGATGATAATAAGTGTTCAATAGTATATAAATTTCTCCCCGCTAATTTGACTGCAGTACATAACATAGTGCTGCCAATTAAATTTTGATTTAACTGAAAAATATCGTCTGGCTTATCTGAGAAAGAAACATAAAAACCCTCTTTTTCAAACGGTGAAATTTTTATTCTTGTTTTTTCACCACTATGAAGTCCTACACCCTCTTTGGTGATAACACCAGAGAGGGTGTAACAGGAATCATAATTAGAAGGCCAAGAAAACACTTAAAATTTCCATCCAACTCCGAGATTATATCTCCAATCACCACTTAAGTCTTTACTAGCAACATCCAATCTTAGAGGTCCAATTGGTGTCTTAATACCGACCCCTCCTCCGAGAGAATAACCAGAACCCGATTTTTCTAATAATTTACCTGGTTTACCTGGAACGTCATCTTGGGATCCTAAATCACTTCCAAAATCAGCGAATAAAGCTCCTGATATCATTCTCCAGACGGGGAAGCGGTATTCAGCAGTTGCTTCCGCAAAACTTTTACTTACAGAAAGATCACAGGAGCCCCAACCTCTTACAGAGGAAGAACCTCCCATACAAAATGCTTCATAAGGAGGTAAATCCCCAATAATTGTTCCAGCTTTAAATTCGAATCCAATAGTTTGAGGGCAATCACTATTAACAACCTCACTGGACTTACATCCTTTAGTAAGGTTTATCAATTTTGTTGGGATAAAAAATGCATATGTTGCTCTTACTCTATTAAAGGTCGGAGAGTTATTTCCCATTGAAATAAATTGTTCACTACCAAGACTAAATTTATTTCCTGAAGTTGGATTAATTGAATTATTAAAATTATTCCTTGTGGTCGAGCCAATAAAACTAACTAGTGTATTTTCAGAAGGGCATGAACCATCTTTAGGTGAATAACCAATACAAAAAATTTCATCACCTTCAGTCGTTGGAGTTTTATCTCCATAGGGTTTTAGATTTCCATCACTATCAATCATTTTTACTTGTTTAAAATTCATCCCGGCAAGAACTCTCCATTTTGTTTCTTTAAAAGGATCACCACCGTTAAGAGGTCTTGAGAATGAGAATCCACCTCCCGTTTTTTCTAAAACTATTGATGAGAAAGTATCATTACTCTCTGTTGTTGTATCGTCAACCGCATAAATTCTTCCGTGATTTTCACTTTTAAATTCTTGAGGATAATCTCGACTTAAAAAAACATTTGTCCTAAAAGAAGTCTTATACTTATCACCTTTTATCCAAGGGTCAGATAAAGAAAAGTTATAAGTTGTTGAGTATTCGCCAAAATTAAGGTTGATATTTGTTGACCATGCTCTTCCTAAAGCATTAGTTTCTGACAATCCCATTTGTGCAAAGATACCAGAACCATTACTGTAACCTAAACCACCTGTTAGGGAACCTGTTCTTTGCTCACTCAAATCTAAGAAAATTAAAACTTTTCCAGGATTTTTAATATCCGGACCAAGAGAAACTTTGACATCATCAAACAGGGATGTGGCATAAAGTCTTTTTATATCGGCTTCTAATATTGTTCTATTAAATATAGAGCCTGGGATTGTCTTCAATTCTCTCTTTATGACCCAATCTTTTGTTTTACCTTTCCTAGGCTTCCCATCTACAACAGATTCTCCATCTGATCCAATAAACCTAAATTCAATATCAGAAATTATTCCTTCCTCTACATTTAAAATGATAACTCCATCACCAGATATTCTTTCAGGACCATTTATTCTTGAGAGAGAATAACCCTTTTCTGTGTACCATTTTTTAATCAAATTTATTCTATTTTGAAGTTCATTTAAATTCAGAGTGGTCCCATAATACTTGGTAAAAACATTGTCCACAAATTCATTAGGAATAATTGTATTTTTCGGATTAAGTTTGACTTTTTTTAGGATTGGATTAGGTACAACGCTTACTATCAGCCTTACTCCAAGTGGACCATCTTGAGACTTAATCTTTACCCCTGAGAACCAACCACTTGCATAGATTGAATTTAAATCATTTTTTAATTTTTTATTATTAATAACGCTTCCAGGCTTGATAGTCATAGAATCATAAGCTGCTAACTCTAACTTTCTACCTTCAGGATGATTTTCCCATCCTTCAATAATTATTTCTGAAATGAGTACATTCTCTTCAGAATCTCTTTTGCCATTATCTACGATTAATACATTATTCTTTTTCGCAAAATTAAAAGCTGATATCCGATTATTTAAATATTGATTTGTATTTTTATTATTGATTTTAATTTTTTTAAATTCTCCTTCTTTATAAAGCAAATCCCTAGCAGCTAATTCTGAATTATTTGAAATAAAAATAAAAGAGAAATAAGCCATGCTTGTAAAGGCTTTTGTAAATTTTGAAAGATTATTTCGCATAATATTTTAAAGACTAGATAGATTAAAAGTCGTTTGAATTAAATAAAATTGTTTATTCTTTTATTAATTTCACTATAGGCTTCAATAAAGCCACCTAAATCATTTCTAAATCTATCTTTATCAAGGCTTACTATCATACCATTTTTTTGATTCAGATCCCATAATCGGCAATTATCAGGACTGATCTCATCACCTAAAACAATTTGCCCGTTAGAGTTATAGCCAAACTCTAATTTAAAATCCACAAGATCTAATTTGATATTGTAGAAGAATTTTTTGAGAAGTTTGTTAATCTTTAATGTCATATTACTTATAAAGTCTAGTTCCTCTTCATCAACTATCTTCAATAAATTAATTCTATCTTTTGTTAAAAGAGGATCATTAAGAGTATCATTTTTAAGATAAAAATCAATCAAGGGGCTTTCCAAAACTGTTCCTGGCTTGATTGTAGTCTGTTTACACAGAGATCCATATGCGGTATTTCTAAGAACAACTTCAAGGGGGATGATTTTTATTTTTTGAGCAATCATTGAATTATTATTTTTGAGTCCAATGTAATGCGTTGGTATGTTGTTTTTTATAAGAAACTCAAATATTTTTGAACTTATAAGACAATTCAATTCCCCTTTGCCCTCAAACTTAGCTTTCTTCAATGCATTAAAAGCAGTTGCATCATCTTTGAATTCAATTATTACTTTATCTGAATCCTCATAAGCAAATATTTTTTTTGCTTTACCTTCATAAATAAACTTTAATTTACTATTCATTAAAAACCCCTTTGAGAACTAAAAATAGAATATAATTTAATTATTAGCTAGTAATAGAAATGTTTAATAGACTAAAAGATCTATTTTTAATTGAAATACATTTCAAACCCTATTATATATAAAGACCCTCTTCATGAGTATTAATACAATCAACTCTAAAAGTTCTAATAAATTAGAAAATATTTTAATAATTGGTAATGGCGGTCGAGAAAACGCATTAGCATGGGCTATTCAAAAAAATGACTTAATCAAGAAAATTTATCTACTCCCAGGTAATGCTGGTTCAAAAAAAATAAATAAATCTGAGAGAATTAATTTAGATTTAAAGAATACTAAAGTATTAACCTCAAAACTAAAATTTCTAAATATTGACTTAATAGTAATAGGACCAGAGACACCTTTGGCAGAGGGCTTAGGAGAGGTTCTTCGGAGAAATAACTTTGATGTGTTTGGTCCTGGACCAGATGGAGCCAAATTAGAATCAAGTAAATCTTGGGCAAAGGAATTTATGAAAGACGCAAATATTCCCACTGCAAATTTTTGGAAAGTTAAGTCATTAAAGGAAGCAAAAAAAATTATCTTTACATCTCCAAATCCATTAGTAGTAAAAGCTGACGGGTTAGCTTCAGGGAAAGGAGTTTTCATCCCTGAATCAAAAGAAGCATCTATAAATGCTACGGAAGAAATATTTAAGGGGAAATTTGGTAATGCTGGCGAAATAATTGTTTTGGAAGAAAAAATTGAGGGTCCAGAAGTTTCGGTTTTTGCTCTTTGCGATGGAAAGAAATATGTTTTACTTCCTACAGCTCAAGATCATAAACGACTTAATGAGAATGATAAAGGGCCAAATACGGGAGGAATGGGGGCTTATTCTCCTACTCCAATGATGACAAAAAGTCTTCTTGAAACTATTACTAAGGAAATAATTGAGCCTACAATTAATTCATTGTTGCGGAAGAATATCGACTACAAAGGGGTTCTATATTTTGGCTTAATGATCACAAAATCAGGACCAAAAGTTATAGAATATAACTGTAGATTTGGCGATCCTGAATGCCAAACAATAATGCCTTTAATGGACAAAGACTTTGTGATTCTTTTACAAAAATGTGCCAAGGGTAATCTTCTCGGAAACGAAAAAATTAAAATGTCGAATAAATTCAGCGGTTGTGTAATTGCAACTTCAAAAGGTTACCCTCATAATTATAAAAAAGGTTTTCCGATAACATACGGCAATATCGACTATGAACATTGTCAAATCTTCGATTCTGGAACATCATTAAATTCTAAAGGTGAATTTATTACGGATGGAGGGAGAGTGCTTAGTATTGTTTGTCAAGGCGAAGATTTTAATAAAGTTTTTGAAAAGGCTTATAAGAATTTAAAAGAAATAAGTTTTGACGGTATTTATTATAGAAAAGATATTGGTCATCAAGTCAGAATAAAAAAAATTGCTGAGAGGACTAACTAAATGATAGAGAGCAATGAGCCTAATAAAATAAAACTTAATCCTTCAAAAAAATTTATTGATGAAAATAATCCTGACCACTGGTCAAGCAGAGTTTTAACTTGGTGGAGTGGTTTTAGTTTAAGAACAAAACTATTAGCTATAGCAACTCTTGTTGTAAGTCTTTTAATGACTGGCATAACATTTTTTGCTCTTAATAGTATTCAAAGAGATGCTGGTATGAATGACACAAGATACGCACGAGATCTAGGACTTCTACTATCAGGTAATGTTACTGAACTAGTTGCAAATAATCAAAGGAAAGAGATATCAAATGTTGCAGAAAAGTTTTGGAGATCAAGTAGAAATTTACGTTATATTTTTTTTACTGATGCTGATGATATTGTTCAACTTGGAATTCCAATTAGTGCTACCCCTACAAGTTCAGATAATCAATTTCAATTAACTAGAAGATTAAAGTTACCATCAGAATTAAAGAAAAGACCTCAATTTCCTTTAGTAAGACAGCATGCCACCCCTCAAGGACAAGTTACAGATGTATTTGTACCAATGTTATGGAAAGGTAAGTATCTTGGAACATTAGCTTTGGGAGTTACACCTAATAAAAAGGCTTTGTCGAGTGCAGCATTAACTAGAGAAGTGACAATAGCAGTTTTCATTTCTATTTGGGTTTTAGTGATACTTGGAGCAGTATTTAATGCATTAACCATTACCAGGCCTGTAAGAGAATTAGTAAAGGGTGTTAGAGAAATTTCAAAAGGCAATTTTAAATCTAGGATCTCTTTACCGATGACTGGTGATCTAGGAGAATTACTTACAGGTTTTAACCGAATGGCTTCTCAACTAGAGAATTACGATGAGGCAAATATTGAAGAGCTCAAGGCTGCTCAGATAAAGCAACAGTCACTAATAGCTACAATGGCAGATGGTGCAATACTTTTGGACTCCAAAGGAAAAATAGTACTAACTAATCCCACAGCAAAAAGACTATTTCGTTGGGAAGGTAGATTCTTAGAAGGTAAATATCTTTTAAATGAAATTCCTGAAATTTTATCTAATGACTTACATACAAATATAGAATCAATTTTAAAAAGAGAAAAGGAAAATGATGATTTGAGGTGCAGCTTAGGCGAACCTGCAAGGACGCTAAGAATTGTTTTACAGTCTGTTTTGGATACAAATAAAGTTGAATTAAAAGGAATTGCAGTTACAATTCAAGATTTAACAAGAGAGGTTGAACTTAATGCAGCACAAAATAGATTTATAAGTAACGTTTCTCATGAGCTAAGAACTCCACTTTTTAATATAAAAAGTTATGTAGAGACTTTATATGATCTAAAAGATCAACTTTCTAATGAGGAGCAACTTGAATTCTTGGGTATCGCTAATTCAGAGACTGATAGATTAACAAGACTAGTTAATGATGTACTTGATTTATCTAGATTGGAATCAGGTAAAATAATTCAATTAGAGCCTATGGAAATTAAACCAGCTATTGAACAAACACTTAGAAATTATAGACTTAATGCTACTGAAAAGAATGTTTCTTTAGCACATGATATCGAAGAAAATATCCCATCAATTCTTGGAAATTTCGACTTACTATTACAAGTTTTTGATAATTTACTAGGTAATGGTTTGAAATTCAGTCCGAAAAATAGCACTCTTAAAATTAGGGCTTATACTTGGCCTGATTCATGTCCAGCCTTTCCCCCCAACAACAATAAAGATGCTCCTCAATGTGAATTAGTTTCACCTTTACCCAAAGTAAGAATTGAGATCGCTGATAATGGTTCAGGTATATCGCAACCTGACCAAGAAAAAATATTTGATCGTTTTTATAGAGTTGAAAATGCTGTTCATACCGAACAAGGAACAGGATTAGGCTTATCAATTGTTAGAGGTATAATTGAGAAACATGGTGGGCAAATTCGAATGGCGAGCGAACTAGGAATCGGCACAACATTTTGGTTTGATTTGCCCCTAGAACAATCTGACAAAGATGAATTACTCGCTCAAACAATTAATAATGTCGAAAATTTTTCCGACTCTCAAGTAAGTGAATTATTCTAATTTTTTTCAATTCCTTTAAAAACGTTTGGAATACTCTGATCAGAAATAACTCTATGAGGTGCACCGCTAAATATTTGTTCAAAATTAGAAAATGAATCTTTTATTTCAGGCCCTTGGCCAGTAATTATATATTCTCTTATCCTTTTATCATGCCATGAGCCTCTCATTTTAAAAACATTTATGGCTCTAGCCATCTCCCCTTTAATTTCAACGTATTGCAATAATAATATCGTATCTGTGATAGTTGAAATATGAGAGTCGGTAATAGAATGACTTCCCATAAATTCTTCTGCAGTATTTGTGAAGAAACCCGCTATCTCTTCTTGTTTTGAATAACCAGTAACTCCAATTACAAATTGTCTAAAAGCATTCAAACTTACTCCTCTAGCCAATGCAGAGAGAGAGTCAATTGCCAATCTCTTAGGTTTAAATTCATTTATTTGCGATTTTATAATCTGTAAGTGATCTTCTAAACCAGTTGATTCAGGGTATGCACAAATAATTTTTAATAATCCTTCATTTTCCATCTTTTCAAAATCTATTCCCCAACTAGTAGCATTTCTATTTAGTTGAGCCCTAGATTCTTCATAGGCAAAAAGTATGGCTCTTTCTTTATTGTTGTAAGCATCTTCAATAAACTTTGATACCAGCATAGTTTTACCCGTACCAGTCGCGCCAGTTGCCAGAATTATTGAATCCTGAAAATAACCCCCTCCACACATTTCATCAAGATCTTTAACTCCTGAACTTATTCTTATATTTGAGGATCTTTGCGTTAATCTCATCGCTCCTAAGGCAAAAACAATTATGCCATCATCTCCCATTGTGAAAGGAAATTCTCCTTTCATATGTACGGTTCCTCTCAACTTTAAAACTTCTAAAGTTCTTCTTCTTTTCTCTGCCTCAAGAACATTTCTAAGTAGCACGACATTATCAGATACAAATTCCTCAACGCCATAACGAGCTATTGGGCCATAATCGTCCACCCTTTCTGTCGTCATTACGGTAGTAACTCCTATTTCTTTTAATCTCGCAATAAGTCTAAAAATCTCTCTTCTAACAACATAAATAGCATCATATTGCTGAAACACAGCGGTTATTGAGTCTATCGCAACTCTCTTAGCTTTATATTTTCTTATCGCATAACTAATCCTTTCAATCAAACCTGAAAGATCAAAATTTCCAGCAACATCTTGACCGTCAGGATCAGGAGATGCATCCAAAATAAAAAGTTTATTTTGATCAATTAATTTCTGTAAATCCCAACCAAAGCTAGCTGCATTTCTAATAATATCTAAAGGTGATTCTTCAAAGGTAATAAAAATTCCTGGCTCATCAAAATTACAAATCCCATGATGTAAATATTGTAAAGAAAAAACAGTTTTACCAGTCCCAGATGTACCACTAACAAGAGTACTTCTCGCAGCAGGCAAGCCTCCCCTACAAACATCATCAAAACCCTCAATTCCAGTAGGTATTTTCTGGACTTGCATTTTAATTGATTTACTAATTTTTTTATCTTTCATAGATTTTTGTCAGGAAAATTATTCTATAACTATTGATTTATTTTTAATTATAAAAGTTTTTATTAATTTTTTGTACCTCCACTATATTCACTCTCTGATAATTCATCAAAAAGTAAATCTAATCCAATTAAAACCTTTTCTCTATCTGACAAATCACCAATTATTCTTCTAACAGGAGGAGGTAAAATCTTTGCAAGAGTTGGGGTTGCCAAAATCTTATCTTCTTCAGCAAGTTGAGGTTGTTTAAGAACATCTATTACTTTTAGAGCATAAACTCCTTTAAATTCATTCTCTAGAATTTCTTTAAGAGTATTCAAAGCTCTCATTGAATTGGGAGTGTTACCTGCTACGTAAAGTTTTAAAATATATGTTTTTCTTGCCACCATTTGTTAAAACCTCAAGTTAAATGAAAGAATTTAATAATAAACCTTGACTAATTACACTATAAAATAAGAAGATAAACAAACATTCAAGACTGCTAAAAAGGCTTAATCAAATTAATAAATTTGAGCCTCTCGGCGTCCTCATTATATGACTTCTTCCAAAAAACCTTCTAACAGTTCTGCAAAAAATGAAAATTTGTATGCAATAGCTGAAACATCAGGCCAACAATTCTGGTTTGAAGTTGATAAATATTATGATATTGACAGGCTAAATGCTAAAGAAAAAGATAAAATAACTATTGATAAAATTCTCCTAATAAAAGATAAAGATAATATTTCACTTGGCCAGCCTTACGTAAAAAATGCAAAAATTGAACTAGAAGTTGTTTCACATAAAAGAGATAAGAAAATAATCGTATATAAAATGCGTCCTAAAAAGAAGACACGAAGAAAAATGGGCCACAGACAAGAGCTTACAAGAGTTATGGTAAAATCTATATCAATTACAAACAGTACTCCTAAAACATCTTCAAAGACTGAAGTTAAAAAAAAGAGTACTAGCCCAAAAGCTTCAAATCCTGAAAACTAATTTTTACCAATGGCACATAAAAAAGGTACCGGATCAACCAGAAATGGAAGAGATTCAAATTCTAAAAGACTCGGAGTTAAAGCTTATGGAGGAGAAAAAGTATCAGCAGGGTCTATCATAATCCGTCAAAGAGGTACTTCTTTTTTACCAGGAATTAACGTAGGTAAAGGAAAAGATGATACACTTTTCGCCCTAAAAGAGGGAACTGTAAGTTTTGACAGTATCAAAAGGAATTTAAGAAACAGAAAAAGAGTAAATGTAGTTCTTTAATTCTTTTTATAAGATCTTGTCGTAATAAGAATAGGATGAAAAACTTCTACAAATTTTAATTGTAGAGTCTTAAAAAATTGTTCAACAATTTGCTCATCATCAACGTGAAAGGGATATTCATTATTTTCTCCTTTGTAAAAGTACCAATTAAATAATCCAATTGAGTTAGGACCCATAATTTTATGAAAGGTATCGAGATGAAAAGCCGGATCAGATAAATGCTCTAATACATCAAGGCATACGATCGTATCAAATCTAGATATTTTTGTTTCCTGAATTGTTTTACAAAAAGTAAGTTTATTATCCACACCAAGTTTTTTAGACCTATATTCAACAAAATCTCTATTTGTTTTATTTATATCAACGAAAAAAACATGCTCAACCTTTGTAGACATTGCATTAGCTAAAGCATGAGTCCCAATCCCTCCTCCAAAATCTAAGACCAAATTTCTTGAAAATCTCTGCTGAAGTTTTAACGTGTCAGCAATATAATCCTTACTTGAAATATGCCAGGCGGCCAAATCTGCCAAATGCTTATCTCCAACAATTTCTTTATAAAAGTCTTCAGCCTCACTTAAACTACCCCCGGGATGAAGATTGGCTAAATCCATCTTTGCGTTTTCGAGGAACCCATCCAAATCACCCTGCTCGATAGACAAAAATTCCATTAAGTGTGATTTCAAATCAAAAGCATCATCTATAAATTCTTTTATTATGAAATCATCTTTTTTCAATTTCTTACTTTAATAATTCCTTATTTAAAAATAATAAAATAGTAAGAAATAGTTCTCATAGGAATCTTAATATTAAAATGGAAATTAAAGATGGATTTATAGCAATAAATAAAGAGAAAGGATTTACCTCTCATGATTGCGTTAAACAAATAAGGAAATTATTAGGTATCAAAAAAGTTGGTCACACAGGTACTTTAGATCCCGATGTAACAGGTACTTTACCAATTGCGATAGGCAGTGCTACAAGATTTATTCAATATTTACCTCAAGGCAAAACCTATATTGGCCAAATCCAATTAGGCATAAGAACAAAAACTGATGATATGCAAGGCGAAATTCTTAACAAAAAAGATTGGCCTGTTTTGAGCCATAAGCAATTAGATAAATATTTAAATAACTTCAGAGGTATTATCCAACAAGTACCTCCTATAGTATCTAGTGTTCACGTTAATGGAGAAAGAGCATACAAAAAAGCTTTTAAAAATGAGGAATTTGAATTAAAACCAAAAGAGGTAGAAATAGAAGAATTAGTTCTAAACAAATGGGATCAAATAAATGGAATATTAGAAATAAAAGTGTCTTGTTCCTCAGGAACTTATATAAGATCCATCGCTAGAGATTTGGGCGGGAGCTTAGATTCTGAGGGTTGTCTTTTGAAACTTAAAAGGATTTCGGCTTGTGGATTCCATGAGAAAAATTCTATAAAGATATCTGATCTAAGTGATAATAATGACAAAAACGCACCTTTTATTATTCCCACAATTTCTGCTCTTGATCATATTTCAACACTAGTTTTAGCTAATCAAGAAGAAATTAACTTTTGGCAAACAGGAAGAATAATTAAATTTGATGCTAATAATTTTGTTAAAAGCCGCTCTTTTGATTACAAAAAACCAATAAAAATTATTGACCCTAACAAAATCCTATTAGGAATTGGTTTTATTAATGAAGAAAAAACTATATTACATCCCAAATTAGTTCTTAATGCAAAATAACTTTTTATAAGTAATTTTTGCTAAACGGTTTAATTCCAACACCCTTATAAAAATGTTTTAATATTCTATCTGCTTTTTGACCTTTGGAAGCCATATATCTTGCACCCCACTGACTCATCCCTACACCATGGCCAGAGCCTCGACCAAAAACTATTAAAGTTTTTTCAATAGGATTATTAGAATTATCATTATCGGAAATATATTTTTTATCTTCAATGAATTTAAACCTCATAAAAGTACTTTTCAGATTCATTCTTTTTCTAATATCAACTCCTGATATTTGATCAGAGCCATATTTGCCAAAAATTTGCACATTTTTTACTCTCCCAGTATTAGTTATATTCAAAATCTCAATTTTTTTAATTCCTCCAATTTCAGGGAATAATTTTTGTAATTCTCCGCTTGAGAATTTTTTTTTCCATTGTAGTTTTGGATTATTTCTATCAAAATCTCTAACGCTTGATAAATAAGGATATTCATTCTTCCAAACATCTTGACTATTTTCTGTCATACCTCCTGAACTACTGTGAAACAAGGCATTAATTAATTTATTTTTATATGTCAAAACTAATGATCTTGTACTTCTTACTGCCCTTATAGTTTTATAGGTTCTTGATTCTAAGCCATTATAAACTTGATTTTTCTGAGTAGAATCAATATCATAAATTTGATTTCCTTTTTGTTTTAAAGCATAAGTCCTTGAAGCAATAGCCTGTGCTTTTAATGCCTCTAAAGGCCATTTAGCTGGCATCTCTGAGCCAACAACACTACTCAGATACTTTTCGATTCCAAGGATATTAATCACTAATATCTCAGACTCAAGAACTAATAGATTTAAAATTCCTGAATATCTTTTCTGGCCAACCCAAATACCTCTACCATCAGAAGATTTAACTACTAATTTTACTTTATTTTTTAAATCATAGATTTTTTGTTTGTTCTTATCAAAAAATAATGATGTTGTATTATTTTCTTTTTTTACAGTTAAACCTTTAATTTTTTTATTTGAGAATTTTTGCCCTTTAATAATTAATGGAATTGATTTATCAGATCTTATCCTTAAATTTCTGTTTTTTGATATTAGAACTCTAATTAATGGTTCTCTGGAGGCGGATACAGAGTGATTCTGAAAAAGACAAAAAACTATAATCCCAATTAAACATAATTTATTAGAGATTTTTATAGTTTTTAAAATCACTATGTCTGAAAAACAAATTTTGTATTTGCCTTAGTTTGACTAAAAGTCTAGATTAAATCTAGATATTAAAATAAAAATATTTATAAGTGAACATTACTTTCTTAGGAACAAGCTCTGGGGTGCCAACCTTAACAAGAAATGTCTCATCATTAGCACTTAAATTATCTCAAACAGCTGAAGTATGGCTTTTTGACTGCGGAGAAGGAACTCAACATCAGCTAATGAAGAGTAATATAAAATCTTCACAAATTAAGAAGATATTTATTACTCATATGCATGGTGATCATATATATGGTTTGCCAGGGCTTTTAGCTACATTAGGCTTATCAGGTAATAGTAATGGTATTGAAATTTATGGTCCTTCAGAGTTAAAAAGTTTTGTAACTTCCGCACTTGAAAGCAGCTTTTGCAAGTTGTCATTTCCTTTACGTTTTCGAGCAGTTGAAGATTTCGCCTCATTAAATAAAATTTTATTTGAAAACGATAAGTTAAAAGTACATTGTGCCTGCCTTAAACACAGGCTACCTGCTTATGGTTATCGTGTGAGCGAGAAAGATAAGCCAGGAGTATTCGATATCAAAAAAGCAGAAGATTCAAATATTCCTCCCGGGCCTATATATTCAGAATTACAAGCAGGTAAAACAGTTCAATTGAAAGATGGGAGATCTTTTAATGGGCAAGATTTTTGTGGTCCTCCTAGAAAAGGTGAAAGTTTTGTTTACTGTACTGATACAGTTTTTAGCAAATCGGCAGTTAACTTATCTAAAAATGCTGATTTACTAGTTCATGAATCTACATTTTCAAAAGAAGATGAAAAAATGGCTTACGAAAAATTACATTCGACAACAATAATGGCAGCAAAAACTGCACTATTGTCTAACGTCAAGAAATTAATTATCACACATTTAAGCCCAAGATATACTCAAAGGAGTTCAATCAAGCCAAGCGATTTGCTAAAAGAAGCTCAAAAAATCTTCCCTAATACTTATCTTGCTAAAGATTTTTTAACCGCAGAAATTAAATAAACTGCAACAGTTCGTGAGCAGTAGGGTTGTAAATGACCAACCCATGAAATAATAGTCTTATGGTTTTTTTTAATTTGATGTCGATCGAAATGGTTTCTATTTTTTCATCACTAAACAAGTCTTTCAAAAGACTTCTTATTTTTCTTCCATTGATTATTGGTTTACTTCTTAATCCAATCTCTGCAAATGCCCTTTATCCAAGTGATCCATCATCAGTAGATGGATTAAAAGAAGATCTTCATGGTGCAGATCTTCAAAATAATGAATATGTAAAATATGATTTATCTAATCAAGATTTAGGCGAAGCCAACCTACAAGGTGCCTATATGAGCGTAACAACTGCCAAGAACTCTAGTTTCAAAGGTGCCAATATGAAAGATCTTATTGCCTATGCAACTCGTTTTGATAATGCTGATTTTTCAGATGCAAATCTGACAAATGGCGAGCTTATGAAAAGTGTTTTCGACGGAGCAACTATAGATGGAGCAGACTTTACTAATGCGAATCTTGATTTAAAAACAAGAAAATCATTATGCGAAAGGGCCTCTGGAACAAATTCACAGACAGGTGTTGATACTTTCGAGAGTCTTGAATGCTCAGGTTTAAGAGGTTATATGCCTCCAAAACCAAAAGCTTAAAAAAATATTTTAAATACTTTCTGGCAACACATTACCAGGTTCTTTTGAGCCTGGTTTTTTGCTGTACCACCATTCTTGGATTTCTGAAGAAAACTTCTTTGAGAATAGTGTTATTACCGTTTCTACAGGTTTTGATCCTGGTTCTAAAATTTGAACTGAATACGATGGACATTTCCTTGAGGCCATATCTGCGACAAATCTAGCTCCTATTCTTCTCCAACTTGGCTCTTTACTGCGCCAGGCCAGCCTAGAACAAGGCCAAGGCAACTCTTCTCTGTCATATAGCCTGCAACATGGGCCAATCACTTTATAACTGAATTGACCACCGTAACTTGATTGGATTGCATCGGTTTTAAAAAATTCAAATTTATTCATTTATCCCAAAAAAAAGGCCACCTCATATGAGAATGGCAGAAAAATTTTAATAAAACAACTAACTAAAGTTATTTTTTATAATTAATAGAGCTCTTCTTCAGCATGAGTAGTAATTGTTACATCTGAAGATGGATATGCAACACAAGTAAGGACAAAACCAGCCTCTAATTGATCATCATCTAAAAAACTTTGGTCTGATTGATCAACAGTTCCTGATGTGATTTTACCTGCACATGTAGAACAAGCTCCTGCTCTACAAGAATATGGTAGATCGACACCCTGTTCTTCAGCAGCATCTAAAATGTACTGATCATCAGGTACTTCAATCGTAGAATTGAGACCTTCACTTTCACTGATAAGTGTAACTTTGTAAGAAGCCATTTAATTTAAAAATTGATGGTAAAAATTTACCGTTAATACTTTTTTAACATTGTTTGTAGACATTTGCGTGCAAAGGGTGTAAAAAATGAAACAATACAATGCTAAAAGCGGGTTACATTAGAAAAACTTATGTATTTTTAAGATTAGGGTATTTTTTGTGCTGTAATGCACACCCAATCTTTTTTAGAAGATACATCATTTATTCGTAAATTACTAGCTTTTAATAATTTGATAATTTCATCTTTTTGTGAATTCAAGATTCCACTTAAAATAACTTCTCCATCAATTTTAAGGCAATTACGAATGTCAGGGATTATGCCTTTTATAACTTCTGCAAGAATATTACACAAAATAAAATCAAAATTTTTCAAAGTATATTTTGAAACCAACCCATCAAATGATCCTAGATATGTTTTTAAATTATCAAGATTACCAAAATTCAGCCGAAAATTAGACTCAGTAGAATTTATTGCCAGATAATCATTATCAATAGAATAAATTTTGCTAGCCCCAAAAGATCTAGCGGCAATACTTAAAATACCACTACCAGAACCTATATCTAATATTTTCTTGCTAGATAATGAAATCTTTTCCAATTCTTCTAAGCAAAGAGATGTCGTGGGATGACTTCCTGTACCAAAAGCTGCTCCAGGATCTATTTTAATAACTTTCTTATTTTTATATTCCTCTGGTAATTCAAGCCAGCAAGGCAATATAAGTAAGTTATCCCCTACAATTTCTGGTCCCCAATATTTCTTCCAGCTTGATATCCAATCTTCCTGTTCAATAAGATTCCACTCAAAACAATTGGTTTGATAATTGTTTTTATCTAAAACCTCTTTAATATTTCTTACGAGTTTAATTCTTAAACTTTCTGGCCAATTTAAATGTGGAAGCCAAATTATTACTTTTTTATTATTTTTATTATTTAATAAAATTTCAAATGCGTAACTAGATATACCTAATTCATTCAATTTCCAAATAATAATTTCTTCTAAATTAGTTTCTATTTCAAAAGTAAGTTCATACCAATTTTTTATTTCCATTAACTACTCAAATTATTTATAAAGTTACTGGATCAGAACTAGTGATTCCCTCAACTTCAAGAATTGATTCAAGCAAATTTGTAGGAATAGGATCATCAATACTTAAAACCATAACAGCTTCTCCTCTGACAATTTTTCTACCAACTTGCATTGAGGCAATATTGACATTGTGGTCCCCTAGGAGGGAACCTAACTTTCCAATAATGCCCGGCATATCTCTATGCCTAGTTATAAGCATAAATCTACTAGGAGAAACATTAACTGGATATTGATCAATGCTAATTATTCTCAATTCACCATCAGCAAAAATGCTTCCTGCAACACTATGCTCACCATTATCTCCAAATGTAGTTAATTGAAGTGAACCGCTAGCAAATTCCGGTCTAGCCTCGTCTTTACTTTCAACTACTGAAATACCTCTAGACTCTGCT
Organism: Prochlorococcus marinus subsp. pastoris str. CCMP1986; assembly: GCF_000011465.1. NCBI lineage: Bacteria > Bacillati > Cyanobacteriota > Cyanophyceae > Synechococcales > Prochlorococcaceae > Prochlorococcus > Prochlorococcus marinus. The sequence continues at coordinate 1,303,575 of NC_005072.1, forward strand.
TCAAGAGAAGCGTTAACATAATTTATTCGATCACCTAGAGCCTTACTTAATAGACCTTTTAAACTGGCTATGATTAAAGGCTGTGAAGGGTGTTGCACAAATTCACCTTGAAGCCTTACCTCTAACTTTTGAATTTGTCCTCCAGAAAGTTGGCTTATTAAAAGGCCCATTGTTTCAGCTAATTGCAAATGAGGTTTAAGGCTATCCATAATATCAGGACTTAAACCCGGAATATTTACTGCTGTTCGTGCAGAAAGTCCCAAAAGAACATCTCTTATTTGTTCAGCAACATCTACAGCAACATTCTCTTGAGCTTCCCTAGTTGATGCTCCTAAATGAGGTGTAAGGATTAAATTTTTATCAACTTTAAGTAGTGGTGAATTGGAGTCTAATGGCTCTTTAGCAAACACATCAATCGCGGCTCCTCCTATCAATGAATTATTAAGTGCCTCAGCTAAAGCTTCTTCATCAATTATTCCCCCACGTGCACAGTTTATTAATTTTGCATTTTTTTTCATACTTTTAAGCACCTTCATATTTACGAGGTTTTCTGTTTCTGAAGTCCTCGGCAAATGTAAAGTTACATAATCAGATTCCTCAAACAATGTTTTTAATTCGGACAATCTGACCTGTAATTGTTGTGCTCTTTCTGAGGAAACAAATGGATCATATCCATAAACATCCATTTCAAGAGCATTGGCAACTTTTGCGACATGAGTTCCTATTTTTCCTAAACCTACAACACCTAGCTTTTTCTTAAACAACTCATTACCAACAAATTTTTTTCTTTCCCATTTACCCAAAAAAGTACTACTATTTGCAATTGGTATATTTCTTGATAATGCCAACATCATTGCAATTGTATGCTCGGCAGCAGCTATGGTATTCCCTCCCGGAGAATTAACAACGAGTACTCCCTTTTGAGTAGCTGCCTTAACATCCACATTATCTACACCAACCCCAGCTCTTCCAATTATTCTTAGTTTCTTAGAAGAGTTAATAATATCTCCTGTAACTTGAGTGCCTGAGCGTATCATAAGAGCATCATAATCATGGATAATAGATGCCAATTCAGAGTTCGAGATTCCTATCTTCTGATCAACTTGAGCGACTTGGGAGAGAATATCAATTCCCTTTTGATCAATTGGGTCTGTAATTAAAACTTTTGTCATTTAAAGAGTTGTTCTTTAATTTTTTTACTTTAACTTAATCTATAGTAGAGATATCTTGTTTTATTAATTTGAATCAACAAACCAACATTTGAGGAATGAAAATTGACTAAAAGTATAGTGATATTTAATGAGTTAGAAAAATGCCTTGATCTATTAAATGTTTTCAAGGACAAATCAATATTTCTAACAGAATGTTTATTAATTTTGCCATCTAAAGAAAAAACAACTCCTGATCAACAACAATTATTAAATTTATCCACAAATAGCTTCTTTAAATCTGAAGAAATTGAAAACATAAGAATCCTAAACCCAAAACTTGATAGAAAAATAAGACAGAAAAATATGCGTAACTGGCTAATGCCATTTGGTTTTATAGCAGGCATAGCATTTTCTAATATGACAAACTTATCCACTTTTAGCTTCCTTGGATTAAACAATATAGGAGAATCTTTCATGGGTGGTCTTTTGGGTATGGGCTCAGGATATTTAGGTAGCATTGTATCTTCAGCAAGTATTAACGTTAATAGAAATAAAGAGTTGAGATCTATTATTGATTTCAATAAAGAAGGAAAATGGCTTGTTCTTCTTGAAAATCAAATAGGAACTGAGTTACCCTGGGCTTTAATAAAACAATCAGACCCTAGAGACATTATTTTTATAGAAGGCTAAATGATTGACTTGAAGGAATTACTAATAAATTCAAATTACAAAAAAGAAATTGAGGAATTAATAAATATTTCTAATTTATCTTTAAAACATTGGCAAACATATTGGACCGGGTTTAATTCAACATTTGTGTGTGAAGAAATTTTGAAAGAATTTGAAAATTTAAATGATTTTAAATTTTTTGTTTTTGGAGGATATAATTCAGCCCAAAGATCCAAGATTGCATGTTTTAGAGAAGATAATACCCCAGAGAAAAATGAACTGATTAAAGATTTCCCTGCGAAAGGTTTTCAAATGAATGGTAATTTTTTGTTTGACAATGCAACTCAGGATGACTTTAGATCCCTATTAGTGGATAATGGATTGAGGGAAGAAAGAATTGGTGATATTTGGACCATAGGCGATAGAGGAGCTCAAGGAATAATCGACGATTCAAAAATTGAATTCTTAGATGAAAAGATTTTCTCCCTAAGAGATGTAAAAGTAAAAATAAAAATAGTATCTTTAGATGAATTACAAATACCTGCTGGGAGATCAAAAAAAATAATTAATACGGTAGAGGCTTCAACAAGGATAGATGCGATAGCTTCTGCAGGTTTCCGAATCTCTAGGAACAAAATTTTGGAAAGGATAGAAACTGGAATGCTTAAATTAAATGGTAAGACAGTAAAGAAAGGTACTATTAGTTTAAAAGTTGGCGACAAACTTCAACTTGATAACAAAGGGTTTATTGAAATTCTAGATTTAGAAATAACTAAAAGAGAAAGATGGAAAATTAAGTTACTTAGAAAATGAATCCTTGAGCTGCTATTTTCATATAGGGAGTTCAAATATTTAACTTTTTCAAAAGGGCGATTAGCTCAGCGGTAGAGCATTACCTCGACAAGGTAGTGGTCACTGGTTCGAATCCAGTATCGCCCATTAGATTATTTATGAATGCAAGAAGATCCACAAATAATACTTTCGTTTTTTAGATTAATTAGAAAATGAAACTTAACCAAATAATCAACCTGCATAAAGGCTTAACTCTGTTTGTTGTGGCAGGGTTAATGATTTTTTATAAAAATTATTCAATTGCTGCATGGGTTTATTTATCTTTGCATGGAACTTATGGAATACTTTGGTTGTTAAAAGAAAAAATATTTCCAGATCCATATTTTAAAGAAAAAATAAATTTCATAACTTCAATTACTGGGTTTATTTTCCTTGGTAGTTACTGGATAGCTCCATTTATTCTCATTTCCTCCCAAAAATCAGTTTCATATCCCATAATTGCAGCTTCTATTTCAATAAATATAATTGGTGTTTTTCTTCATTTTGCAAGTGATGCTCAAAAATATTTCACTCTTAAAATCAATAAAGAACTTATTAAAGATGGATTTTTCAAAAATATAAGAAATACAAATTACCTTGGTGAAATACTAATTTATTTATCATTTGCTATCCTTTCTGTGAGTTTTATACCTTTTGCTATTCTTGCTTTATTTTTCTTTGGAGTCTTTCTACCAAGAATGCTAAAAAAGGACAAATCACTTACAAAATATGCTTCATTTGCGGAATATAAGCGAATTAGTGGTTTACTTTTACCCAAATTTAATGAAGGAAATTAAAATTCCAATATGGAGGCAGGAGTTAAAAGCTGCGAGAAAAAAAGAAGGTAAATTACCCTCAAGTAGGTGGTTTCAACTTTGTACTATTAACGAGGATAACGAACCTAGATTACGTACGGTAGTTTTTAGAGGATGGCAAAGTGAAAGTTCAATCCTTATTTTTACTGATAGCCGCAGCGAAAAAGTTGCTCAATTAAAATTAAACTCCAACGCAGAGGTTTTATGGCTTTTTTTTAAAAGCAAATCACAATTCAGATTTAAAGGAAAAATGAAGGAGTTAAAGGAAAACATGAAATATTGGGATTCGTTATCAGATAGATGCAAATCAACTTGGTTTTGGCAACATCCAGGAAAACAGATTAATAAGAATATTTGCACTTCTCAAATAATTTCTAGTGATTTAAATAAACCAGAAAGTTTTGTTGTATTAGAATTTGAAATATATTCTGTAGATCTCCTTAAATTAGTAATGCCTATCCACAAGAGGTATGTATGGCATAAGGAAAATAATTGGAAAAGAATGGAAATAAATCCATAAAATATTTCTAAATTGTTTACTTAGGTTGAAAAAATTAAATAGATCGGTCAGTTTTATAAAAGAAATATTAACCATATGAATTTCTCTGAAATTCCTGAAAATCCTTTAATCTTTTTATCTTGGGTGACAGCTTTGGGACTTTTCTTAAGTTTAACTGAAGCGACTTTAAAAATTAAATTTGAAAAAATAAATTCATTACAAAAAAAACAGGAATTTATTGATAGTCTTTATCCAAAAATTTAATTTGAAGTATCTGAGAGTAGGTTAGCTTGTAGGAATTGGAAGATACCACCTTTATTAGTTGAATCCTCTTGACTGATTGATTTACCATTATTTGCTTTAGTTTTTACTGTTTCTTGAATATCTTCTTCAGCAGATTCAGATCTCAATACTCTTATTATTACTTCATCAATTGAGAAATCTCCAGGACCTGTTAGTGCTATTGAGGTAGCTGAGGCGAAATAAAGTAGTAAAAGTTCTAACAAGAAAATATTAAATCCCGATGTTACTAGAGCATGATAGATAGCAACCGATATAGTACCAACTATTGCTAATGCACCAAATCTTGTAGCTAAACCAAGTATTAATAACCAGCTTCCACCAATTTCTGAAAATGCAGCTACATATGATAAAAATATTGGGAAAGGTAAGTGTAAGGGTCTGACAAAAGCATCAGCAAAATTATCTATATTAGCTAGCTTTTCAAATCCATGATGAATTAAAACTGTACCAGTAATTACTCTTAAGATTAATAAAGCTGTATCTTTGCTGAATGATTTTGTAAGAATTGTTGAAAGCACTATAAAATGTATTTCTTAAGTAAAAATAACTAGCCACATTATTCATCGTGGATTAAACCATAAAACTGATCTTGAATTAAGTATTTATACCTAATGATTTGCGTATTTAGAATTTTTAGCTTTTTAAAAAGCTATTACATTTCAAAAATTTCCATTAATAATTTTGAAAAACATATTGATTAATTTTGGGTATATTTTCTTTGAATTTAAAGAACCCTTTTTTGGCAAACTTCCAAGCAAATAAGTCTTGATCTCTTACTAAATTAAAAATCACCTTATTATTTAACTTCTTAAAACTATTCATAAAATCGTTATTTTCACCAACACCAGGATAAATCATATCTAAATGATCAATATTAACCAATGTCTCTTTTAGTTTTAAAGGATCAATCTGAGTAACATTATCAAATTGCTTTATGAATTCAAGAACTATTTGTTGTTTGAAACTCAAAACTGCTTCAGATAATTTTATTTTTCTTTGATCATTACTTAGTAGGATAATAAAAACGCTCTTGTAATTTCGTAGTGTATTTTCAAGAGTTGAAACATGTAAATCGTTTTCAAATAATATAAGGGTTTCTGACTTTTGTTCCATATTGCTTTTATAAATCTCATCATCAAGTGGGATTTGATTTTTTTCTTCAAGAAAGATTTGCCTATTACTAATTTTCTCAACATTGAATCTATTATTTGAAAATTTTCTTAGATTTGCTGAGGAAAAACGATATTGCTTTCCTTTTGTTTGTAACCCTGCAACCCATCTCCAACTCAAAAGATTCGAGGCAGCATCTCCATCATAAAGATGTTTAAAGAAAAAACTTGCGCCTAATTGCCAGGGCAGACCTAAATTAAAAATCCAAGTACTAGCAAACCACATACGAGTATGATTGTGTAAGTAGTTATAAGTTTTTAACTCATTAACCCATGAATTGAAAAAACCTAATTCTGAGTTTCCATTTATTGCTTTTTCATAGGTTTCAATATCGTATTCATAATTGTTTTCTGAAATAAAATTACACCACACCTTTGGTCTATTTTCCATCCAACCTTGCCAATAAATTCTCCAATAAATCTCTTCAACAAATTTATTAATCTTTTGAGAACGATATTTCTTTTTAACCTCTTCAAGCAATTCGTATTCTAATAAAACTCTATGGGAAATATAAGGTGATAATTTTGAAACGGAGCTTTTATTAGTTGGGCCATAATCAAAACTACGAAGTTTTTCGTAGTTTGTGATTTTATTCTCTAAAAAATCATCCCACTTTTCCTGAGCATCTAAAAGTAATGACATTTTTGAATATACTAAAAAATTTTTTTCTAAATTGTAATTTCTTAATTAATGAAATTTTTTAATTAAATTACAAAACGAGTAATCATTTAAGTACTCGCGATCCTAACCATATGTATTTACGATAAAAAATATTCAGCAAACTTGATTTTTAATTAAGTTTCAATATCTCTTAGAATAATTAGAAAATGACTGCCACTACTTTCAGGAATAAAAATTCTAATTGGACCATATCAGATATCCCCAATTTAGATGGGAAAACAGCTTTTATTACTGGAGCAAACAGTGGTCTTGGATATTACACAGCTAAAGCTCTAGCAGAAAAAAATGCACATGTTTTACTTGCTTGCAGAAGTTTAGAAAAGGCTAATTCGGCTATAGATAAATTAAAGTCGCTAAATCCTAAAGGTAAGTTTACTCCTGTAGAACTAGATCTATCAGATTTAAATAATGTAAGTGAAATTGGATTAAAAATATCAAGTGAGTTTGAGAACTTAGATTTGCTAATTAACAATGCAGGTATAATGCATCCGCCAAAAACATTAAGCAAACAAGGTTTTGAGATACAATTTGCGGTCAATCATTTAGCACATATGCTATTAACACTAAAATTTCTTCCTTTAATTGAAAAGAAAGAAAACTCTAGAATAGTAACGGTAACTTCGGGGGCTCAGTTCTTTGGAAAAGTTGGGTGGAATAACCTTAAAGCAGAAAATTACTATAACAAGTGGGAATCATACGCTACCAGTAAATTAGCTAACGTAATGTTTGCTTTAGAGTTAAATGAAAAAATAAAGCAAAAAAATATTTTATCCTTGGCGGCCCATCCAGGTATTGCAAAAACAAATCTTTTTTCTGCACAGAAACCAAAACCAAGTCCAATTGAAACTTTCTCTTTAGAACTATTTAGTCCAATTTTTCAATCGGCAGAAATGGGCGCTTTACCTCAATTACTTGCTGCCACTTCTCCTATGGCAAAGGGAGGAGACCATTACGGACCTAAATTCAATTTTAGAGGTCATCCAAAATTATCTCCAACTTCACCATTTGCTCTAAATAAGAAAGAAAGAAAAAATTTATGGGAAAAGAGTTTGGAAATACTTAATAGTTTTTTATGAGTTTTTTAGTTTTATTAACTTCAAAAAATATTTCAAAATATGCAATTCACTTTCTGAAAGTTTCATAAATTCATTTAAAGCCTGATAATTATCTTCATCAAATTCATTGGCTATTTCCAAAAATTCTTTATGATTTTCATTTACAAATCTCTCTGCAATTTGTGATGGAGATAACCCCTTATCAATCAAATTACCCGGAGCATTTTTCTCCCAATTTTTATAGAACCAAGAGAACCATAATTCAGTAATATTTTCTTTCATTTAATTAATCTGGGTATTTAATTTTAGATCTAGGAAATAAAAATAAACCAGAAATTATTGCAAATATTGTTAATAAACCTACAACAGGTGTAAAAAGAGGTTGTAGATTTATAAAGAAAAAATTTCCTGTATGAATTTTCATAAGCCAAAAAAATCCAATCCAAAATATTGAAATAAAGAATATAAGCTTCCACTAAGAACGGTTATTAATAATGGAATTACTGCTATAAGAGTAATACTTCTGTGAAGTTTTCTTGTTTTAGTTTTAAACATTATTTGTTTTTTCTAAGGTATTTGTGAAGATCTTTTTCACTTTCACAAGCCATCCACATTTCTTTTATTTTAAATGTTCCAGAGCAACCAAGGTCTTTAGCTTTTTCTTTGGCTTCACTTTCAGTTGAATAAGAACCTCTAAGATGAGCTTTTAATTCAATATCTATTAAATTAAATCCATAAATAATTAATAAGATGTTTATTAATTTTAATTTAGAAATTAGATTAGTTTTTAAAGAATTTTTCATAATTAAATAGACCATTTAATTTCTAGTCTTCAATTTAATTATAAATTTAATGCCTATTAAAAATAATTCAAAAAAGGAAGGAAAAATAAATTTTGTTATTGGGTTAGGAAGATCTGGTTTTTGGGCGGCAAAGTATTTAAGAAGTATTGGAAAGAGAGTTATTGTCTGGGAAAGTAAAGAAAATAAAGAACTTTTAGAAAGAAAGAAAATACTAGAAAAACTCGATATATCTGTTTGCTTAAATAAACAATTTTTATTTGATGAGTTTTATAAATTTCTTAGACAAATTGAGTCTATTGTTGTAAGTCCAGCTATACCCTTTGATCATAAAACAATAATCAAACTTAAAGAACGAGGAATCGTCGTAATAGGGGAAATAAATATCGCATGGGAAAGTTTAAAGAATATAAATTGGATTGGGATTACTGGTACTAATGGGAAAACTACAGTTACTCACTTATTAAGTCATATACTAAGAGAAAATAATTTATTCGCCCCATTTGCAGGCAATATTGGGACTCCATTATGCGAAATTGCTTACTCAACAAAAAGCAAAAATATTGATTGGATAGTCGCTGAATTAAGCAGTTTTCAAATAGAAATAGCGACACATTGCATTAAACCTAAAATTGGAATTTGGACAACATTTACTCCCGACCATCTTGACCGTCACAAAACACTTGATAATTATTTCAAGATTAAAAATAGCTTACTAAAACAATCAGAATTTAGAATTTATAATTACGACGATCAATATTTAAAAGAAAATTTCAAATCACTTTTAAATGGAATATGGATAACTACTAATCCTAACGTATCTGATTCAGATCACTGTGATTATTGGATAAATAATGAAAACTTTATTGTAGAGAGAAGGGAAAAATTATTGAGTTTAAAGAATTTCAAATTGAAAGGTAATCATAACACTCAAAATCTATTACTAGCTGTAGCAGCTGCAAGGAAAATTGGATTATCCACTGAGAGAATAAAGAATGCTTTACTTAGCTATGAACAACTTCCCCATAGAATGGAAACAATATTCCAACGTGATGAACTTGAAATAATTAATGATAGCAAGGCTACCAATTTTGACTCTTCCGTAGCAGGTATAAATGCAATTAAAGGTTCTCCCATAATAATTTCTGGGGGTAGGTTAAAAAATGGGGATTCTATTGAATGGGTAAAGATTATTAATAAAAAAGCAAAAGCTGTATTTCTTTTTGGCGAAAGCTCGCAAACCTTAAAAAAATTGATCCTTGAAGGAGGATTTAAGAATGATATTTTAACTTTTAATGATCTTTCAGAAGTAATCAACTACGCCTATTCTTATATAAAAAATAATCAATCTGAAACTTTATTATTTTCTCCTTCATGTTCGAGTTTTGATCAATTTAGAGACTATGAACAAAGAGGAGATATTTTTAAAAAATTAATCTATGAAAAATTCAATATAAAGTTTATCGCGCATTAAAAATTTAGTTGGACTAATTCCAGGTCGGTCATTACAACCAATACACTACTAGCAAATTTCCTCTTATTTAGTTAAATTTTAAATACAAATTCGAAAGAAACATGAGTGAATCTAACAATTTACCTCAAGCAATAAGCCATAAAAAATTAACTTATTTGATGCTGAATGCACAAAAAGATCTTAATGCCTCTGATGATAAAAAAAATATTGAAAGCTTAGAAAAACAAGAATTTGATGAATTAATAAATAATTGGGAGATCGTAACTAAAGATGTCATTAACACAATTTCTAAGCGAAATAAAAACTTATTAAAAAATAAATCTTCTAATTCCTTAATTGCGTTGGGTGCTATGGAAGTTCATCTAAATATGGCATTACAAGCACTAAACGCATTCAAAAAAGACTCTTTAGACTAAATATTATAGTTTTGGCATAGAGAATAAAAGCATATCGACGTAGGTATCTGATTGAATATCTATACCGCTGAAATCAGAAATCTCAAATCCCAAACCGTCACCAGAAGAAAGCTTTTTACTTGATTTATTATTTTTATCTCTTACTATCAAATCACCCTCTATTATTTGAATCCAATTAAATTTTTCTATTTCTGAAGGTAAATATTTTTTGTTTAAAAGGTTATATTTACATCGCCATATAGATATATCTTGATTTATAAAAAGCGGACATTTGTTTTTTTTAAAAGAATCAATAATCAGATTATTACCAGAAGTATTCTTAATCGAAATTTGATTATATGAAGGATTGAGGTCTTGAATATCCGGATATATCCATATCTGAAATAATTTGCAGTCTGTATTTTTTTCATTTTTTTCACTATGAGTAATCCCTGTTCCTGCAGACATAACCTGCACTTCATCTTCATGAATTATTCCTAAATTATTTAATGAATCTCTATGTGTAATCTCACCTTTTATGACTATTGTGACTATCTCCATATTCGAATGAGAGTGAGTATTAAATCCTGAATTAGGAGAAATTATATCTTCATTAATTACTCTAATTTTTCCAAAATTATCCCAGATTGGATCCCTGTGTTCTGCAAAAGAAAATGAGTGTTTTGAATCAAGCCATTCTCTATTTGATTTAAATCTTTCATTAGATTTTCTGAACTTGAGAATATTTAAAGCCATCTAATTATTTATGAAAGATTTATAAAATTTTATTTATTTTTCGGAAGGAGTCCAATTATGGCAGTTGAGAGAAATGAAAATTAGAAAAATTATATTTAGAAATTTATTTTACTTTGTGCCTTGGTTGCTTTACTAATAATTTTTTTTGCCTCATCTCTTGTTAAACAGTTTTCTGCTTTAACATTTAAATTCTTTAGCTTTTGTAATTGTTTAGAGATTTTCATCTCATATTTAATATTTTCCTAAAGTTAACATATTTTCAAAAGAATAGCATTAGCTCTTATTACATCACGAGAACTTTAATGAAGATTCTGATTGAAGTACTGAATTATTAGAGCAATATAACGGGTGTATAGGATTTTGTTTTTTTGTTTTTTTTATAAAAAGCGGACCTAAGGGATTCACAAATTTATCTTTTTTTATTGAATAAAAATTCATTATTTTTTTAGAAATTTTGTAATTCCTATTAAGAAAGATCCCTTTATTGCCCCAGCCCAACCACAAGTGACAATTTTTATTTTCAGACCAGTATTTTAAACTTTTATTTATAAATTTATTGTTTAAATAGCCAACAGGTTTCTTATGAGTGAATAATTTATCAGGTGTTTTGGAAATTAAAGCGAATAGATTTATTATTTTAAGATTTCCATAGTTATAGTTTTTGCAGATTTTGATTATTTTCCTCGTTGTATTATCAATATAATTCAAATCTGAAAGGGATGGATTTAAACCTATGAAAATTATTTCTTTTTTTGATTTATTTATTTTAAAACTTAAACTCCATCTATATTCTTTATTTGTACTTATTAAACAACTTCTTTCCATAAAGATTTTTTCAACCTAGACCCACGCCTCTCGCCATTAAAGTCGCGAAAAGAGGGATAGTTGCAAAACCTACTAATTCAGTTGTAATAATAAATCTGAATCTTTTTACAAGTTTTTCTGAGATCTCAGGTAGTTTATTTTTACTCAATGGTATCGCCCACAAAATATAAGTTGTTGTTGGGTATAAAGATAATAATCCAACTAAAATATACAGAGATACTTTAATCCAAAAAATTGGATTTTCTGTATAAAAATCACCTCCTTGTCCAAAATATTTAACCCGTAAAATTCCAGTAACCAATATTGCAACCCCAGCTAAGCCATAAATAACATCTGCAACAACCATTGAAATAGTTTGGTTTCTATTAAGATCAACTTTTAAAGTCAGCCTTTCAAATAAAAGAGATCCAAAACAAAGAATGATTCCCAGGTAATGGATATAAGCAACTAATGCACTTTTAGCTATTTCACCCGTAAATAAAGTTCCTAGTAACATTTGCAAGTCTAAATTTATATATAATACTAGCTATTTAAATATATATCCGTCCAAAAATGCCTTCAGTAAAAAAGTAATTTTTAGATTTTAGGATTTTAGGAACCTTTTTTGTCCCTCCTGAAAAGAATCTTTTTTATTCCAGACCTCAACCACATCTGGGAAATGCTTTTCCATACAAACATCACAAACACCATGACTAAATCTTATATCACTTATTTTCGATAGATATTTTTCTAAATGCATCCAATCACCATCATTATTTTTGACTTCTCTGCAATATGAACAGACTGATAATATACCCTCCTGTTTATGCAAATTAGATAAAGCCTCTAATAAATTGAGAGATTTCTTTCTTAACTCCAAAAAAGCAACTATTTGCTTAGATAATAATTCCATTACATTGAATTGTTTTAGAGAAAGATTACCTGGTTTCCGATCGATAACACATAAAGTTCCAAGTTTATTACCATCTCTATTTTTAAGAGGAAACCCAGCATAAAACCTAATTTTAGGATCACCAGTTACCAAGGGATTATTGATAAATCTTTCATCCTGAAAAGCATCCTGAATAATTAATGGGCTATTTTCTTGAATAGCATGGGTACAAAAAGACCAATCCCTTTTTGTTTCATTAATTTCGAGGCCCACTTTTGACTTAAACCATTGCTTATCTTTATCAACTAAGGTCATTAAAGATATCGGAACATTACAGGTTGAAGCTGCTATTTTTGTAATATCGTCATAACAGGATTCTGGTTTAGTCCCCAATATTCTATATTCAGCTAATGCTTTTAACCTTCTTTCTTCTTCTTCCTTTTTAGGAATTAGATTTTGCATCATTCTTTTTGAGTTTTTAAACTTTAAAATTAATCTCTGTTTAAAAAACTTTTATCTATAAATACTTAATAAAAAGAAGATAAACTTATTAATTTGTTACTTTGTCACATAACTTTGAGACTGACTGTCCTGCAAGCCATCCACTCGTCCAACAATGTTGAAAATTGAATCCCCCAGTGATTCCATCAACATCTAGAACTTCACCAGAAAAAAATAAACCTGGACATATTAAACTTTCCATACTTTTAAAATTAACTTCATTGATAGAGACACCTCCAGAGGTGACAAATTCCTCTCCAAAGGGGCCTTTACTAGAAATAATATATTTATCTTTCAATAGGCTATTTATCATTTTCTCTCTTTCATTTGCAAGAAGATCTGACCACTTCTTATCTTTATTAATTTCCATTTTATTTAATAAGAACACCCACAACCTCCTTGTTAACAAAGGTAGAGGTCTTAAATTAATTAAGTTTAATTTTCCATTATTAAATTTTAGGTTATCAATTTTTTCTTTTAACTCTTTATATTCAAGGTTTGTCCATCTAATTATTAAATTAAATTTATACTTCTGGTCAAACAATTCTCTCGCAGCTATCGAAGAGAGCTTTAGGACAGCAGGGCCGCTAAATCCCCAATGAGTTATAAGTAAATCTCCTCTATTTTTGAAAGATTTGTTATTTAGTTGAATTTCAATATCTATATTTTTAATAGAGACACCACTACACTCATTCAATTTTTTTTCTTTTGTGGAGAAAGTAAAAAGGGACGGGACAGGTCTGATTATACTGTGGCCAAAATTTTTAGCTAATTTATATCCACTAGGATGGCCTCCAGTAGAGAGAATAATATTTTTTGCAATTATCGAAAATTTTTCTCTATTAAAAATAGTAAAAAGGTTATCTGAAGTTTTTAAAATTTCTTTTACAAAAAATTTAGTTGATATCTCTACCCCTTTATTTATGGCATTTTTTTTTAAGCAACTTATTACATCTAAAGATGAATCAGATACTGGAAATACTCTATTATCAGCTTCAATCTTCAAATTTAATCCTCTTTTTTCAAACCAATCAAATACATCTCCAGCGGCAAAACGATTAAATGATTCCAAAAGCTTAATACCACCTCGAGGATAATTTTCTGCTAACTCACTCGGTATCCATGATGCATTAGTTACGTTGCATCTACCTCCTCCACTTATTCTTACTTTCTCCATAAGTTTTGAGGAGCCTTCAAGAATTATTATTCTTTTAACACCATTTTCGGCGGCTGTTACTGCGGTCATGAAACCTGCTGCTCCACCACCAATTACTACTAAATCAAAAGGGTTCAAAAATGTAGGCTCTCAATATTTCCTTAATCTGATAATAGTAATTCAATTTCATAAAAAAAAAAGTTTTTTTTAAATAAAAAATGCAACTCTTAGACTAAATTATCTTGAAATATGGAGAATAATAAATTAATGACATTTTAAATTTTATGGTTTATATAAACACGCAAATATCTTTTATATATTATTTTAGTTAGATGGTTAATTTATTTTCCTACGTCAAATATTCTGAAGCTAGCTTTCCAATGACGGGTCAATATACGGCTCTTTTGTTATTAACTTCAGTTATTTGGGTACTTCTTTGGATCGGTTATAGACAAAACAAAATAAACGATGAAATAAAGAAAAAAGAGAAGGAAGAAAGAATTAACGCAAAGGCCGAAAGGAGAAGAAAGTTAGAAAGTTTATATCCGAATCGAAAAAATAATTTTTGAAAAAAGATTTTAAGAAGTATTAATTAGAAGTTACTTTAATTTTTTGTATCGAATTCGCTTCTAGCCTTAATAAGCTTTGAAATTTCCAGGTTAAGTTCTTCTTCGGATTTAAAGCCTAATATGTCGAATGGTGCCAGACCCAGCGAAACATCATTTTTATTAATTAATTCCATATTATTGATAATTTGTTTTTATGTTAGATAATTATTAAATTAAAGTAATTGCTTGGTGATTGATTCAACATAATACTTACTGCTTTCAGATATAAATATGAAAAATATAAATTTTTTGATGAACTTCTTATGAATTTTCTTATTTATAAATCACCTTACAATTTTTTAGTATTAAACCTTATGTTAATTTCTTAAATTATCTGCTTCTAATGACTGTATGAAGACTTTATATTATTTAAATATAAATATCAAATTTAAATATCATGGAAACTAACAAATTAAAGTCTTTAATACAGTATCTGCCGGGTTTTATTATTCTTCTATACGTTTTCTTTTTAGCAATAACACAATTTATAAAGTAAAAAATTTTTAGAATTATTAGTTTTGATTGGAATTTTTTCGGCCTTTGGAGCAGCAATATCATGGACTTATGCATGCTTCATATGGCGTTCGCAAACCGAAAAGTATAAATCCATAGATATTAATTTAGTAAAAAATATAATCGCATTTCTAATTTTTCTTCCTGCATTTATCAATCTCAGTGTTTTAAATAATTTAAAATCTATTATTACTCTATTATTTAGTGGAGTTATAGGAATAGGATTAGGAGATACTTTTTATATAAAGTCATTGCAGCTAATTGGTACTAGAAGAACTTTATCTATTGAAACACTATCTCCAATATTAGCTGCATTATCTGGTGAAATTTTTATTAATGAAAACCTAGCATTTAGGTCTTATCAAGGTATTTTAATTATATCAATTTCACTTTTCATTCTACTTAGGCAGAGAACTAATCTCATAGTTAATAATTTGACCAACATTACAGAACGAAATAATTTAAGCGTTTATGTATTTCCATTTTTATCAGTTTTATGTGCTGTTTCAGGGGGTCTATTATCTCGAAAAGTATTTTTAGAAAGCAATCTATCTCCTTTCCAGGCAACGGAGATCAGGTTACTTGGAGCAATAATATTTTTAATAATAATAAAAAAATTTAGAATTAATTTTTTCTTAAAGAAATTAGATTTTAATGATCAAAAAAGATTTTTACTCTCAATATTATTAGGAACAAATTTAGGCATATTGCTTCAACAAATTGTTTTCAAGACTCTTCCTTTAGGCATAGGTTGGACTTTACTTAGTACCTCCCCCGTAATTTCTCTTTTTTTCGCAACTAAAGAAGAAGGACAGATAACAAAAGGTATAATATTCTTTACTACATTATTATTTTTAGGTTTATGTCTAATAATTATATGAAAGTTAAATCCATGTAATAAATACTCATGTTAATAGATAAAACAATCAATAAAATAATCTTAGAAACGTTATTCAATATGAAAGTTCTAAAGAAAAAGACACTTGGAATCTTTGAAGTATATTTAATTTTCTTATCATGCCTATATGCCGGATTTATAGGTTATAAGTCCTTATTAAATATATTAATTACTTAAATTAATTTATTTTTTGAGCCGACTTTACCAAGTGACCTCCATCTTGATCATCATCATCACTTGAAGCGAAAAATAAACAATATATCCCAAGTGAAGCTATTGATATTGAAATAGAAAGGGCTGAAAGCTCGTCCATTAATAAAAGTATATATTAGATACTAATAGAAAAATAAATAAAAATTTGTAAATTAATTAACCTTGTTAAAATATTTTTAATATGACAATTTAATTATAATGTCTATATTAATGTATTTTTGTGGTGAGAATTCTTATTAAATCGCCATGCAGCGCCAGTTTAATAATTCAGTACGGAATAAAGAATTGGCCTATTTGGGAGCGCGAACCATGTAATTTTTCTTGGATTTACAGGGAAAAAGAAATTTGTTACATAATTGAAGGTGAAGCAAAAATTAAAACTGAAGCTGGAGAAAGTTACTTAATTAAATCAGGAGACTTGGTTGAATTTCCTGAAGGACTTTCTTGCGAATGGAAAATAATTAAAAGTTTGAAAAAACACTTTAGATTAGGGGAATAGATTTAAAAAAATATTCCCATAAATTAACTAATTTTGTTCTATAAGCTAATATAAATTAGTAAATTAATTGTTAAAACATAAATTTTTTATGACTTTCACGGACAATGAATATTTCGAAGTTATCCAAAAAAACGAAACTGTCAAAGAAGCCTTCGAAACCATAAAACAAACATGTATTAATTTAAAAAATCAAACTAATTGCCCAGAAGAAGACATTGAGAGTTTTCTGATCTTTATTTCTAAACAATGGGATAATTAATGATTGATAAATCTTTCTAAAAGATATTGATAATTAAAATAACATTTAATATTATTCGCAATTTTAAAACTTAAATATCTTTTTTAGCGCTTGTATTAATACTTGAAGTTCCTTTAGCCGCTGATACAAAGAAAACAAAACCTACTAATCCTGCAATACCAAAAATTGCAGCTAAATGGTCAAAAGTAAAAAGAGAACATAAAAAACTATAAAATAAAGATAAATAATAGTTTTTGAATCCAAATTTCACAATTATTGTTAAGTAACATTTGTCACATTAATATATCTCAAGACGTCAATATTAATTAATTAGTAGAAAATATTTAAGTAAAAAACTTATATTTAGAAATCAAATAAGGATATAATTTCCTAAGGAATTATTCTCTAAACCCTTTTCGTAACTGGTATTCATTTTTTATTTTATACAATTTCATGGAGAGAAAATAGATCAATATATCCACAATTAACTTTTTTTTTGTTTAAAGTATATTTATGACAGAAATCTATTCAGCAACTTCATCAATAAGTCCATTCTCAGCAATCTTATGGTGTTTTTACCCTATAGCTATATTAATTTTGGTTGAGTTGTTTCTAGGTGGAGGATTTGACGATGATAATGATGATCAAGATGGTGGAATGATGATCCCTGCATATTCAGGAGCTAAGAATTAAATTAAGCTAAGAATTAAATTAAATTTTTAAATTTATAATTTTAAAATCTTAAAATTCAAGTTCGTTATTATAATTTAAATTGACTTATTCATTAATAGTATTAGCCACTTTAATCCTTGTATTTCTTTATTGGTTAGTAACTAAAACACTTAAAGAAGGCAAGGAGGCTCTTAAGGAGATGAGTAAAAATACTAAATAACCATTTTTATTCCCCTTTATTCATAATGTAAATTTTATAAATTAGAAGAAACAAAACTACAATTATGTTTAAAATTTATTTTAAGTTAAATAGAAATTACCTATTAATTTAGATTAATTTTTTATTTTGACAAATTTCTGACGAAAACTCAAGATGCATCTTAATTCTCTACTTTATATTTTTTCTATTTCTTTATTTATTTATGTCATGGCTTTATTTTGGAGAGATCTTCCAAATCAAAAAAAGAAGTAAAAGATAATTATTATTAATTTTGTTGCCTATTCAAATAAATTTAGTTATTAATTTAATGATGTTTCTATTAATTTTATATATATGCAAATTGAATCTTCAAATAATTCAAAAGATGATGCCTTTCCACAGTCATTGAAAATTGAAAAAGAAAATATTATTTGTAAAGACGGCTTTTGTACATTACCAATTCAAAATCAAAATCAAAACATAATTAAAAACAACGTGAATTTATTCGATCCTATTTAAAATAAAGGAATACATTAATTAATTCTCTTAAGCGAATACTCTTTGAATAGTAATGTTTATTTAATAAATGATTAAATTTAGAGCTTATGTATAATAATTTTTTGAATGCCTATCAAGAATTTTGGCTTAAAGCTACAAACTTTAATAGCAAAACAACAAGATCTGATTGGTGGCGAGTTCAATTAGTAAACATTATTATCTCTATTTTTACTATTCCAATATTTCTAAGAACATTTGGTTTTAATATTTATGGATTAGTTTGTATAGTCCCTCAGATAGCTATTGATGTTCGAAGGTTAAGAGACTTTGGAAAGAACTGGGAGTGGATATTTATAAATTTGATACCAGTGTTTGGCTGGATAGTATGGTTTATATGGCTTGGTTTTGGTAAATCTGGAAATGGGAAGTCAAAATTTATTTAAATTTTGACTATCAACCTAGAGAGTCTAAATCCCTCCTGTAATGAACTAAATTTTCCTTATTGTTCAAACTAGTTTCTTTAAAGTTTTTATTCAAATTCTTTTTAAAATTAAAAACGGAGAAGGAGCTAATTAAGTTTTTCATAACGTCTATTGATTACTTACAACCTAATAAAAAGATGGTCTCCATTGAGCATAATTTTAATGGCTTAACCGAACAATGAAGTTCATTAACCCGTACTAAAAAAAGAAAGCGTTTAAAAAAGCTTTCTTTTATTAACTTATTTTCTTATTTTCTTATTTTTTTATTTTTTTATTATTTTATTTTTTTTAAAATCTACAAAAGTTACTTTATTTTTAAACTCTAATTGTTTTTTTAGAATTCTGAATACATGCCATTCACATTCAGATAACTTTTGAAATTGATCAAGTGTATCTTTATCTTCTTCATCAAATTTATCAAAAATATCGGATATACCCAAACTATTAATTGCAACAAAATTCTCTGCCACATCTTCAGGGTTTTGACCTTTGGCAAAGTCTTTAAAAGCCTCATAAGAATTTAGTTTTCTAGTCAACCAATTAAACCATAATTCAGATGTATTTTTATTCTCTTCTTTAACAATTTTCTTCATTAACAATATATTCACTACATTAATGATTATTGGTCATTATCTATTTGGCACCTGTACAATTACTCATATTTATATTTGGAAGGATTATTAATAAACTAGTTTAGAAAATTTGTTTATTTAATTGGATAAGAATTTTTTATTAATAGCAAAAACTAGATAAATAAAATATTAGGTATTTATCTTATATTATTTAAATCAAAAAAAAGCTAAGATAAAAGTTTATATAGCAAATGTCTTCAGTACCTTTTTACGATTTCCCATCATCACCTTTATTAATAATTGGAGCACTTGGTATTGTTGTAGCGTTAGCAGTATTTTTTCTAGCTTATCAAAAATACTTTAATTCACCTTTTAATAAAGAACTCCAAAAAAAGAAAAAATCTTTATTAAAAGAAAAGCAAGAATTAAATGAAAGATTGCAAAAAATAGAGCAAGATTTAAAAAATTTATAAAATTAAGTAAGAAATTTAGAAACCACTTTTAGGGATAAATAGTCTCGAAATTAGAAAAATAGTAAAAATAACAATAGTAATAAGGTTTGGGATTCAAGATTTTTAGTTTTTAATGTAAAAAAATGGCTTATAAAAAGTTATGGATAAACAACATCTTATAGATTTAATCTCAAACAGTTTGATTTGCGAAAGTCAAAATCTCAAATCGAGAGAGAGTTCTACTGAGATAATAAATTATTTAAATAAACTAAATTTGGATCAATTAAGAACAATGTCTAAAGAATTTATTCTCTAGATTTCAAGACAAATAAAAATAAACAGTTTAACTAGAATTCAAATCTAAAATCAAAAATAATTGATATACAATAACCCATATAAGAAGCCTTTAAATTTCATATATATTTTAATATGGTTGGATATCGCATCTTTTACTAAATAATTTTTAAACTATGACTATTTTTATTGGAAATTTATCCTGGAAAACTGAAGAAGAAGACCTTAAAGACCTTTTCAAGACTTATGGTGCAGTAAGAAATTGTACAATTCCTTTGGAGAGGGATTCAGGGAGAAAAAGAGGTTTTGGCTTTGTTGAAATGACTAGCGAAAGCTCCGAGAAAACTGCGATTGATGATTTACAAGATGTCGAGTGGATGGGTAGAGAAATTAGAGTTAACAAGGCGGAGCAAAAAGATCGCTCCAGAAGAAATAGTAGACATCATGGCAGTTAAAATAATATTCAAGCAATTCTTTAGTTTTTAAATTCTTAAATACTTATGTTGAAAATAAAGTTCTAAAAACTATATAAATAAAAATCCTTTTGTATTTTTGTGCAGACTAATAGATCATAATAAAAGTAGAAATAAAACAAAATTATTTTGGAAAAAGTTTTAGTTACTGGTGCATCTGGGTTTATTGCTATTCACTGCATACATGAGCTAATAAAAGCAGGTTATCTTGTCAAAGGATCTCTAAGAAATATGAATAGAGAAGATGAAGTAAGAAAATCTCTTGATAAAGATTCAGATAATCATAAGCTGGAATTTTGTAAACTTGACCTTCTAGATAATGAGGGATGGGATGAGGCAGCCTCTGATTGTGATTATCTTCTTCATGTTGCATCTCCTTTTACTATCGAAGAGCCAAAAAAGGAATCTATTCTTATTAAGCCCGCAGTAGAGGGAACTTTAAGAGCGTTGAATGCTTCAAAAAATTCCTCTAAAGTCAAGAAAGTTGTCCTAACTTCTTCGATGGCTGCAATTGCATATGGGCATGACAAGCAGTTATGCTCGCCTGAAGACTGGACAGATACAACAAAAAACGTTGGTGCATATGTAAAAAGTAAAACAATTGCAGAAAAAGCTGCATGGGATTTTATTCATAATGACACTGAACACTCTTTTTCAATGACAACTATTCATCCTGGAATGGTTTTTGGTCCACTGCTAAGTGATGATAATGATGGTGCTTCGGCAGAACTTATTTCAAAAATGATTAATGGTAAATTTCCAGCACTACCAGATGCATATTTTACTGTCGTAGATGTAAGAGATGTCGCCAAGTTACATGTCGAATCTCTTAGAAAAAACCAAAGTGATAATAAAAGAATTATTGCGACTTCTCCTCAAGGGATCAATATTATGGAAATTTCTAATATTTTAAGAAAAAATGGCTACAAGAAAGCACCTCAAAACTTTATCCCTACAAAAATGATAAATTCTCTAGCACCATTTAATAAAGAGATGAAAAGTATGGCTGCCATGGTTAATAGAGGATCTTATGGCGCTGATATTACGGAAACTATTTCTATATATAATTGGGAACCTATTTCATTAGAAAAAACTTTAATAGATATGGGTAATTCTATAAAATAAATTCCAATCAAATGAATCAATAACGAAGTATTGGCTATAGTTTTCATATATTGGCAAATTGAAAACTTTGCCACGATAAATAATAACTAAGCTATGCTAATCAAAGAGGATATAGAAAAGTTTATATGAATGTAATCAAGAGGTCAGATTTTATATTAAAGCCATTTCTTAAAAGAAATAATTTCAAAGCTTTTTATCAGTTAATAACTACTCTTATACCGATAATTTCTCTTTGGTTTATTGTCTCTAAAATTGTATACTCTCCTCTTTTACAAATTACAAAAGGGTTTTTACTTATTCCCATTCTTTTTTTTCTTACCCTATTATCTTCTAGAACATTCTCATTAATGCACGATTGCGGTCATAATTCCTTATTTGAAAAACGTTCTTTGAATAACTTCTTTGGCTTTTGTCTGGGTTTATTAAATGGGATACCTCATAAACCTTGGGCTAATGACCATGCATTCCACCATAGGAATAATGGGAATTGGGAAATTTACAAAGGTCCTGTAGATGTTTTAAGCCTAAAAGATTATGAGGCTCTTAATAAAAGAGAAAAACTTATTTATAAGGTAAGTAGACATTGGTTAATGCTTTTTCCTGGTGGTTTCTTTTATTTAGTTATTAAAGCTAGATTAGGTTTAATTCTAATTATTATTAATTTTATAAAATCGTTAATGCAAGAAACTTTTATTAAATTAAAAAAAAGAAATTATTTAGGACTTTTAAATATTCAATCGAGAATTAAGCCGCCTTTCTCTGACTATGGAGATAATTTTGATGAATTATTTGATCTAATAGCAAACAATATTATTGTGATAAGTGGATGGATAATTATGTGTAAATGGTTAGGAGCTGCTTTTTTCTTAACTTTTTATTCTCTAATATTAACTTTTTCAGCAGCAATTTTCATATGCATCTTTTTTATACAACATAACTATGAAAATGCATATGCAAGTAATACAAAAAATTGGGATATTGTCGAAGGTGCTATTTCTGGCAGTAGCAATTTAGATATCCCAAATTGGTTAAACTGGTTTTTAGCTGATATTTCGTTCCATAGCATTCATCATCTATCCGAAAGAATTCCTAATTACAATTTAAGAGCTTGTCATAAAGCAAATTTACATTTACTGCAAAAATCAAAAGTTCTCAAATTAAGTGATTTCCCAAATTGTTTTAGATATATTATTTGGGACAGCAAGAACGAAAATCTAATTCCAATTAATTAAATACTAGCTGAGTCTTCTTCGCATTTTCCTTTTTAGAGGAATGCTACTATAAGCGTGAGCTCCAATAGATGGGGGTAAATCATTTTTAACAGGATGAATAAAAGCATTTGCCATGCTTTCTAACATTTTAGAAAGCCAACTAATAATTGATCTCATTTGAAAATCTAAAAAGTACATTATTATCATCTAACGAAATTTTTAAAAAGTAAATCAGTCTTTATGCTGATTTACTTTTTAATATCATTAGAAGGAATATAAAATCAGTAAGTAGAAAATAACCTTTATGAATAATAAAAAATGGCAACCTACAAATTATCAAAAAGATCGATTAATTTCTTGCACTAAAAAATACATACATCAAAAATTAAATGATCTTCACAAAGAACTTGAATGTCCTAAGGAATTTATTTTTGATTTCATTAAAGATATCCAACAAGATTGGGACCCAGATAGCTATAAATCTAAATCAGAGAAGTTACTAAAAAATTAACCTAAAAGTAAAAATTTAAATTATTAAGATTAAGTTTTTAAGTATTTAATAGACCCAATAAAACAAGGTGGGGAATAAGATTTTACCTTTTTATAAAATTAAAACTTAAGACTAGTAACTAATACTTATTTATCCAATTTTTCTTAACAAAGCAAAAATTATTTTTTAAAGTCATGCTATATCTCATTCCAAATTAAGGGACAAAAATTATGGATGAGTTAATTTTTTCTTCGAATCTAATAACAGCAAAAGATACCATAGATTCATATTTTGAATGCATTAGTGAATGCAGCATTGTTGATGGACATCAAGAATGTGTTACTAGATGTGTAGAAATTCATCTTAAGGGAGGCAATAAAAATGAATAAAAGACATTCTCTTCAAAGAAAAACAACTCTAAAGTGGAACTCTAATGGAGATCTTTCTGAAATTGATATGCTGAGAATTTTGGATAGAATTTCTGCCTATGAACTGAATCAATGTGAATTGACATGCGATTTAGATGAATAGGTAAATAGCTACAGGAAAAACTATATTTAATATTTTTTTAAATAACTATTAGTAAAAAGATCCATTCTCTATATAAAAAACATATTTATTCTTGAATCCATGATTAACAATATTAATGACTTCAAAAAGCTCAATAATAATGATAAAAGAGAAAAAAATCTAAATTTAATTCTTGATTCGAATTCCTACAAACTTGCACAGGAAGATCTTAATTTGCTTAGAAGTGACGAAATGAGAGGTGTAAGAATGCTGCTGGAAATAACTAAGCCTGAATTAGTACTAGAAGAACAAAATATCATCTCAACTATTATCGTTTTTGGAGGTGCAAAAATTGTCGAAGAATCATCATCTCAGAGCAAAATCGAAGAAGTAAAAAACTTATTAGAAAAATGTCCTCAATCTATTAAATTAAAAAATAAATATAACAAGTTAAAAAATTTACTCTCTATGAGTCATTACTATGAATCCGCAAGAGAATTTTCAAAACTCGCTTCAATAAATAATCAAGATGATAAATGCAATTCTCATGTAATAGTGACAGGAGGTGGACCAGGAATTATGGAGGCGGCTAATAGAGGCGCTTTTGAAGCAGACTGTAAGTCTATTGGTTTAAACATACAGTTACCGAATGAACAATTCCCAAATTCTTTTATAACTCCTGGACTTTGTTTTAAATTTAATTATTTTGCATTACGCAAAATTCATTTTGTAATGCGCTCTGTTGCTGCTGTTTTTTTTCCTGGAGGATTTGGGACATTAGACGAATTATTTGAATTATTAACTCTTAGACAAACAGGAATGAAAAGTGAAATTCCAATAATTTTATTTGGTAGGAAATATTGGAATAATTTAATTAATTTTGACTTCCTTGCTGATTTCGGGCTTATTAGCGAAGAAGATTTAAAGATTTTTAAATATGCTGATACAGCATCAGAAGCATGGGAAATAATTGACTCTAATAAATTATCAAAAAACAAATTTTAAATTTTATTTTTTGTTTTATGAAACTTAAGATCTTTAATTTAGTTACAAAAGTAACTTAAACCTTTATAGGTTAATTTTTCAAATTTAATATTAATTACTTTGCAATAAACAAATGAGTTCCGTTTAAATACATGTAAACCATAATGCAGTCTCCTAAAAATGCTCAAGCCACTTCCTTTGACTAGAGTAATGATGTGGTGAACTAAAGCATATCGGACGTTTTGGTCCCTTAACATACACTGTATTAAAAGTATTTATACTTATCCCTGTCAAGCTTTACTTACCTGTTTTTGAAAATTTAGGTTATTTAATTTCCTTTTTAGATTTAGTTTTATCATATAATTTGCTGTAAATTTCTTGCCTTGTCACTTGTATAGGTTCTACTTTTCCTGCATCACCATGAGTTGGGCAGTAGTAAGTCATTAACATCCATTTTTTATCTTGATTCATAAAAATAATTCCTCAATTAAAATTTTACTAGGTGTTATTTAGGATATAAATCTAAAGAACTTCTCATATTTAATCTTTTTTTCGCTTTTCCTTAACAATATAAAAAGTTGTAAAGATATAGCCTTATTAGATATATATACGC
Organism: Prochlorococcus marinus subsp. pastoris str. CCMP1986; assembly: GCF_000011465.1. NCBI lineage: Bacteria > Bacillati > Cyanobacteriota > Cyanophyceae > Synechococcales > Prochlorococcaceae > Prochlorococcus > Prochlorococcus marinus. The sequence goes on from NC_005072.1 coordinate 1,329,071, forward strand.
ATGACTAAAAAAATAAATACTGCTATTAGTAAGAGAAATTTGAAAATAAATTAATGTCTCTAGAATCTATACTCATGGTTGTTGCTCCAATATGTGTTTTTACTGTCGGAGTTATTATTTTGCCAATATTAGTAAAGCCACGTAAGCAATCATTGCCCCCTAAAAGATACGTTCGTGGCTTATAAAATTAATCCAAGTTTCTAAAATATTATTGTTGAAAGACAAAAAGTAATTAAATACCGAAATAAAAAAAAGACTATATTAAATAAAGATTATATCTAAAATATTTCAACAAAGATGGAATTCCCAGAAGCAATTCTTTTTGATTTAGATGGTGTTCTATTAGATACAGAACCATTACTAGCTAATGCCTGGAGTGAAACCGCAAAAGAATATAATCACTCTTTATCAATCGATAAATTATTAGAATTAAAAGGAAGAAGGAGAATAGATTGTGCAAAAAAAGTCCTTAACTGGATAAATAAAGAAAGCTCATTAGAAGAATTACTCATTATTCAAAAATTAAAAGTAGATAAAGTACTCACTAAAGCAAAACCTTTTAAAGGTGCAATAGAATTAATCAATTTTTGTATAAATACAAATTTACCTATTGCTTTAGTAACAAGTAGTAGTAGTGAAAGTTTTAAAATCAAAAGCTCTGTAAATCCCTGGCTAAATTTATTCAAGACAAAGGTTCTTGGAGATGATAAGTTCATTTCTAATGGCAAGCCTTCACCTGATCCCTATTTGAGAGCTTTAAAAATATTGGATGTAGATCCAAGGAAATCTTGGGTTATAGAAGACTCATATGCAGGATCTATCTCAGGACTAAAAGCGGAATGTAATTTAATGTTTTTTTCCAAAGATAATGAGATACTAAATAAATTAATAAATGAATTTAACCAAGAAAAGATTCAAAAAGTTAATGAGTTATCAGAAATTATTTATTATTTAAAGTTATATAAAGGATTTTAAATCAATCAAATAAATTTCCAATAAAATTCAAAACCCAAACACTAATATTTAATATGTGCGGAAGATTTGAACTTAAAACTAAATTTGATAAGTTACCAAAAGTTTTAAAACAAGACTATCCAAGTGGACTTGATAATAAATACGAGACACAGAGTTTAATTAGACCAACTGATCCAGTCCTTGTAATTAAAAATGAAGGAAAAATTCAGACAACTTTTATGTCATGGGGTTTTATATCTCCTTGGTCTAAAGATCCTTTTGATAAGACAAAACCCAGACCATTTAATGCAAGATCAGAAACTGTGGAAGAGAAAAAATTATTTAGTGGAAGTTGGAAACATAAAAGATGTTTAATACCAGCAAGTGGTTTTTTTGAAAAAAACTATCGTATTAGGAAAGAGAATTATGAAACTTTTTGGTTAGGAGGGATTTGGAGCAAATGGTCTTCACCTGATGGAGCAGAGTTAGAAAGTTGCTGTGTTTTAACAACTGAACCAAATAATTTAGTGAAACCTTTACATCATCGTATGCCAGTTATTGTTCCTAATGGATACGAAGAACAATGGACTGAACAGGTTAAGGATGCGCATGAATTAAAAGGGTTAATACCCATAATGTTGGGATGGTCATCTTCTGGATGGATAACGGAAGAAATTAATAAAAAGTCTACTGATCAGATGAACTTATTTTAAATTGGAAATATTAAATATATTTTTGTTATTGAAATTTACTAAGTTTATTTGTTGAAGCCTTGGTGATTCAATAAGTTTAGATTAGCCCTTTTTAAAAAATGGTAAAAGTAATTAACAGAAAAATTAGATTTTTTAGATGGCTAAATACTGATTTGATCTTACCTCTTTCTGCCTTCGCGATTACTTCTACTTTATTTCTATATTTAGTTTTATTGATTGCCATAAAATAATTTTTATTAATTATTTACTAATAATTTACAACTTATGAAGATTTAAAATTGTTAATAAATTTTCAAAAAATTGCCCAAATTAATACTATTTGAACATTTGAAACTACATATTACTTTCATAAAAAGAGTCTTTGATGGATAATAAATTATATAAACTAAAATTTATTAAAAACTAAATCCTAACCCAAAATAATTTGAGCGATATTAAATTTTCTGGCCTTAAAGGTCAAGCACTTGCAATAAAGATGAGTGATATTCCAAGCATGAAAGAGTTTCAAAGTGTTATTCCAAATAACTGCTTTAAATCTCAAACAATAACTTCATTAGGCTATCTTTTACAATCAATCATAATTCAGGCAATTGTTGTCGCAATAGGATTAACAATTCCTTTTAGTCAAAGAATGGTCCCGATTTGGATCCTTTATGCACTTTTATCAGGAACTACTGCTATGGGTTTTTGGGTAATTGCCCATGAATGTGGTCATGGAGCCTTCTCAAAAAATAAAACTTTGGAAACCATTACTGGATATTTACTTCATTCATTATTATTAGTTCCGTATTTCTCTTGGCAACGTTCACATGCAGTCCATCATCGTTTCACCAATCATATAACTAATGGAGAGACTCACGTGCCCATAGTTATTGATGGGAATGGAATTAGCGAAAAAGTTGGAGGTGAAAAGGAACTATCTTTCTCAAGTAAATTAGGCAAAACTAAGTATGGAATTCTCCAATTAGTTCTACATCTTATTTTTGGTTGGCCTGCTTACTTGTTATCTGGAAGTACAGGTGGTCTCAAATATGGTACTTCAAATCATTTTTGGCCAAGAAAACCTTTTTCTAAAACATTGTGGCCTGCTGTATGGGCGAAAAAAGTTTGGATTTCAGATATTGGTGTAGCTGCAGTCATAGTTGGACTTATTATTTTTATTATCAAACATGGATTCTTTCCAATAATTGGAATGTATGTAGGACCTTTATTAGTAGTTAATTGTTGGTTAGTTATATATACTTGGCTTCACCACACAGATTCAGACGTCCCACACCTCTCTAATTCAGAATTTTCTTTTATGAGAGGAGCCTTTCTTTCAATTGATAGGCCTTATGGGAAGATTATTAATATTCTTCATCATAATATTGGTTCAAGTCACGTAGTTCATCATGTATGCCCAACTATTCCTCACTATCATGCTACCAAGGCTACTCTTGCAATAAGAAAAGCATTCAATAAAGCCTATCTTTTTAATCCCGATCCAATACATAAAGCTCTATGGAATATTGCTTGTAATTGTATTGCGGTTAAATCAGATATAGATGAAGGAAGATATATTTGGCAATCCTCTTATAAAAAAAAGATTAAAACAACTTATTGAAACTAATCTAATATCACATTAATTTACGCAAATCTGAAAATAATATAAAAGAATTAGAAATTAAGTCTTTTTTATCTTAAAAACTTAATTGGAAATTGATCCTATTTTTGTAGTTATGAGCGGAGACAACCTTCACGGTAAGCAACCAATCAAGTTTTATTCTGAAGAAGTAACACTTACTAAAGTGCAATTATTAGAAAAGCAATTAAGTTTAGGAGATAAAGTATCAGACTTAGATGCGAAGCATAAAGAATGGAGCAGACAGTTATCAATATAATTTCTTTTTAAAAGATATTAAAACTGCTGAAAAAATAATTATAAATATTAATAAATTAATAAAGTGTGTAATTTGATTTCATGAATTTTTAATTTATAAAAATTTTACAGAAAAAAAATTATTCATAATCCCTTTATAAAGATCCTTTCCTGTAAATTACCGAAAAGTTATTAGCAGGCATCCGAATAAGCTCCTCTTCAATGAAATCATTCTTGTTGGCTTCTTCACTAACTTCTTCTAAATCTCTAACACCCCAAGATTCGTTTTGCATTTTTAAGGAAATATCAAATAATTCATTGCTTTGACTAATATGCTTACCACCTATTTTAAATGGCCCATATAACATCAAAAATTGTCCATTTTTTAATAAGTTGCCAGATTCGCTAAATAGTGATTTTGTACAGTTCCAGGATGCTATATGAATCATATTGATAGATATTATTCCTTGAATAGAATAAAGTAATTCAGATGGTATTTCCCAAGGAATTTTCTCCACATCAATATCTAAAGGTTGAGGCATTTGACAATTTAATTCTTCATGCTCAATCCAAGAACTAATACTCTTTCTATGAACTAGTTCCGGATCACTTGATTGCCAAGTTAATTCTGGGAAGCATTTTTGAAATTTAATTGCATGCTCTCCACTACCGCTACCAATTTCTAAAATATAACCTTTTTTTAGAAGAATTCTTGATAATACTTCTGCTATAGAATCTTTATTTCTTTCAGTTGCAGGAAAGAAAAGTCTATTATCCAAAATAGTTTTTATTTAGCTCTTCTCAATTTTGGAGCTTTATAAAACATTATTTTGAAGCTAAATAACAATATTGAAACAGTTAAAACAGGCAAAATATAAAGTATCAATTCAGAACTGAATAAGGACGGAACGCTAGAAAAAATCAAATGCATATAGTAAGTAGTAAATGACATAACTATTTTTTTATTTAATTTATTAATAGCAATTATTTACTTAAATAAAAAGAGTATTTACTCTAGTATTCAAGAATATAAATTTGTATAAAAATTAAACTGCTTTTAAATTAATTATTAAAGCTATCTAAAAAAAGAATATTAGATAGAAAGATATTCTTCTTTTGCATTTTTGGAGATTTCTATTTCTATTTTTAAAAATATCTTTTTTTTAAAATAAAAAGAGTCGGCCTGTATCCCTACTAGCCAACTCTTGTTAATAATATTAGTTAAAAATTATATTGAATGAGGATTTTATCTCAAAAAAAGATGTTCAAAATTATTTTATAAATAATAAAGTTCAAGAATTTGGTTTCTAAAAAAAAGAATATAAAAAAGGCCCCTTAAACATAATCAAGTATAAATTAATCTATCTTTCATTGAATTGCTGGAGGTGTTCTTTCAATATTTAAATAGATTGGTTTATATATTAAATAATAATTAAAAAAATTTTTTCCATGTATTAAATCCTAAGAGATCTATTAAATTTTGACTATATATAATTAACGAGAACTCAAATCACAGTTATAAGTGGATTCATGGTATATTAGGTCTATCTCAGGTAGAGATAAGATTAACTAATATTGACCAAGCTAAAGAATTTCTAGTAAGAATACCAATTGCAAGAGTCAAGCCTTCAATTATATAAGTGTCTTTAATCTATTTTTGATTAAATACGAATATTTATGTTTCTTATCAATCCTGAATTTATAACATTACAATTTAAATGAAAAAATTAAACAAAAAGTATGCAGATTTATTGCATCAAGCATCTAAGGCAACCGGTAGAAAAGAAGCGGTAGGTTTATTGCATAAGGCGGCAAAACTTCAAACTAAATTTGATGAGAAGTCTAAGCCTTAAAAGGAGCGTCGTAATTCCTAGTCAAAAATAGAGGCTTAGAAACGTTTTGGACATTAATGTAACAGAAATGCAGCTAAATAATCTACAACACGAGTATTTACCTCTATTTATTTACAAAAATAAATATATGTGTTATATTTATTAATATAAATTACTTTAAAAAAATGACTCCTGAAGCAGAACGTTTTAATGGTTGGGCAGCAATGTTAGGTTTCGTAGCAGCTGTAGGTGCTTACGTAACAACAGGTCAAATCATCCCTGGTTGGTTCTAATGAAGAACAACGAACCAAAATTAGTTGAAAAAGAAAAAATTGTAGCCGAAAAACTTAATGGTAGGTTTGCCATGATGGGATTCGTTGCATTAGTAGGAGCTTATCTAACCACAGGTCAAATTATTCCTGGATTTATCTAAGCCTTTTCAAATAAATTTTATAAGCCAGATTGCCAAACTCGATCTGGTTTTTTTTATTTTAATTAATTACTTTAACTATATTCTTTTTAAGTAATTGGAATTAAGAAAATTAGAACATTAATTATTTTTCTATTATTAAAAAAATTAGTTAGTATTGCTTAAATGATTATAAAAAAATGAATGCAATTAATAAATATTTACCTTTTGGCTTAAAAGCTGAAAAGATCATGCCATCTTTTATTATTTTTAAGCTTCTTACCTTTTCTGGTTTTATTGCTTATATGATGAATCGATAAAATGATTTATCCTCCGCCTCAAGTAGTTTTTGCCTTACTGATTTTATCCACTGCAGCAGTATTAATTTGGGATATTAAATATAATCCTTTCGGTGAAGATCAAGACGGGATATAAAAACAGGTTTAAAACCCCATTAAATTTAAGTCTTTAATCAGTATAAAAACTCTATCGGAATAATAAAAATCATATTAAAGTCAATTCAAATAATTGGAGGCAAATCAAATGACCAACCTCGGATTGGAGATTGTATTCTGGCTAATTTTATTAACCTATCTTGGAGCTAGACTTACCCAAACTAAGAAAGGTTACAAACAACAGTATTAACACTAAAAGAAGGAGGTTTTAATCATGGCATTAAATGACACTTTTAAAATTCTTCCAAAAAATAAAACTTCTTTGGAGGCTGATTTAACATCATTCTTACCTAAAAAAGACTATTGGGCTGCAGAGTGCAAAGAGCATCCCTCTAAAAAAGAATGCCTTTTCTATTGCGACTAAAATTAACTTTTATACGTAAACTTGTAAATTTTGCAGATTGATTTTTAATAGATTTATTCTAAATTAAATTTAATTTTTATTTGAGGAAGATTTATGAATACAAGAAAGAAAAATCCCAAAAGGGGGGTAGGGAAAACTGAAACCAACACCGAATGGTTGGATAAAGTTATTAATCAGTTAATCAATAAAGATTTCAGTCAATATCTTTAAGTTGTGATTTTAATTCAAAAACTTTAACTAGCATTCTTAGATTGATTTCTAGCTTAAAATTTATTTTAAATAAAATGAAATAAAATCTTTAGATATTATCCAAGTCCCCAATAATGCCTTTTGTTTCAAAATAAGAAATATATTAAAAGGGACTAAAAAACTGAAAGATATTTATGGATAAGATTACTTTCTACAAATTTAATTTTGTTTCTTATGTAAGTTCTATTTTTTTAATTTATGGGTTTAAATAAGGGTAAATAATAATACAAGGGAATTTTTTTTAATTTTAAAAGGTGATAGATTTATTAAGAAATTTTGGCTACAAAATGAGAGTAAAACTTGAACCTGAAACAGCTTTTATAGGTAAAAAATTTGCATATATTTTTCTAGGTATAATATTTGCTCTTAATTCAATAGTCTTCATTTGGTATTTCTTTTTTTCTAATCTAACTTGGAGCTAGTGAATTATCACTTATTAATAGATCCATATAGTAGTCAGTTAAATCAAGCGCAAACCAGCTTGAGTATTTATACTCACAGTAAGTAATTTTACTCACTATAATAAAAGCAAGCATTTAGGAAGTGCTTAGCTGGTTAAGCTCAGTCAATCTGAATTTAACTTTATCGTCATGAGAGTTTGCTAGTAGGGATGCGAGCAAGCTCTTTTTAATTTTTTGCAAATAATACTCAGTTTGTAAATAAACAAATCAACAGTTTTTGATTTTTAATAAAAAAGATTAAGTTAAAGCATTGATTAGAACTTAAGAAAAAGTTGTTGAATAAGACCTTGTCAATCAGGATTAAATTTTTTTTAGAAACTTTCCTGTCAAAATAATTTTGCTAAAAAAGGATATAGATTAAATTCAATATGTCTTTAGATTTCATTCTTATTCCTTTTTGTATAATTGCTATTTTATGGTTATTTAATCGAGAGAACAAAATCTACCGCAATAATAAAAAAGCACGATAAAAACAAATCTAAACTCAAAAAATTTAAGCTTGATATTTAATATTGCTGTAATTATTTTGGTATTTTTTATTTAATATGTTTCCTTATTTTATATAAATTCAATTACTAAGAAAAATTTAAGCATTCAATTTATTACTAATTAACTTATCCCAATAAACTTTTGAACGACTTATTTGTTCCAATTTTTGTTTGCAATGAATACAATTGCAAGTTCTTGCTAATGTTTTGGAAGTCATTACTTCATTTTTTTTTAAAAAAACAAATATCTAAATTAATTGCAATAGCAAATATTCTTATCCTGTAAATTTATCAATAAAAAATTGAAAAGGGAAATATTTTTTTATAAAAAGAAAGAGTAAAGATGGTCTCAATTTGATTAGTATTTTATAATCTTAAAAACTATTGAAAATTTAATCAAATAAATTTCCTTTGCAAATTTCAACTCAATCAACTATTAAAAAATTTATCCGCCAAGTTTGTTTACCATGGAATTCTATTCCATTAATAGATAGATGGTTAATAGCGCAAATATTACCTCCAATGTTATTTGCTATCTCTGCTTTTACAGTTATTTCATTATCAGTGGGAGTAATGTTTGATCTAATAAGAAAAATAGTTGAATTTGGATTACCTTTATTTTTAGCTATAAAAGTTCTTTTTTTTAGCCTTCCAAGTTTTCTAGTTTTGTCGTTCCCGATGGCAGTTTTATTGTCTACGTTGTTAGCTTATGGGAAATTATCAGCAAATTCAGAATTATTAGCATTGAAATCTTTAGGAATAAAAACTTCAAGAATTATCGCTCCTGCTATTGCAGTTTCTATATTAATGACAGGCTTAACTTTTTATTTCAACGATAACTTGGTACCTTCAAGTAATAAGTTAGCAGAATCTACTTTAAGAGCTGGTATTGGAAGTTCTTTTAGCAGTGAAGAAGGGAAAGATAATATTATGTTCTCTAGATATGGTTCAAGAATAGAATCGGCAACAAATAAGCCCACAAAGACTAATACATTCCTCACTCATATTTTCTATGCATCGTGGTTTGAAAATAACATTATGCAGGGAGTTACTGTTTTGGATTTTTCGAGACAAGATATACAGCAAATCTTAAAAGCAAAAAGTGCGGTATTTGATAAGGAAAACTCCTCCTGGATATTTTCAGATGGTAGTATTGTTTCTGTTGACCAAGGCGGTCAAACTACTAATATTCAATTTGAAAAATATAGGTATCCATTTGTAGAAGGGCCCTTAGATTTAGCCAGAGTCCCAAAAGATGCTACCGAAATGTCTCTTAAGCAAGCATTAGAGGCTGAGAGAATATACAAAGAGACAGGAAACTTAAAAGAAATAAGAAGAATTCAAGTTCGCATCCAAGAAAAATTTACTTTGCCTTTTGCATGCTTAGTATTCGGATTAATTGGAAGTAGTCTAGGATCAAAATCCAATTTAAGATCTTCCAAAAGTCAGGGATTTGGATTAAGCGTTATTCTAATATTAGTTTATTATGTGATGTCTTTTGTATTCAGTTCATTTGGAGTAAAGGGATTGTTAAGTCCAATAATTGCAACTTGGCTACCTGTTTTAATTTCTATGGGTGGTGGAATTTATTTCTTAAGAAAGGCTAGTTTATAAATTTTGATTGATTGACAGCTAGTTTAAAATAATAGTTATTTATCATCTAATATTTTGTGACTATTGAAACAACCGTTTTCACCTTTCAAATTTCAAATACATTTGAAGAGTAGGCGAAAATTTTTGATAGTCCAGAGATAGATGAATTTCATAAAAACTTAGGATTATCCCTTCTTTATAGAGGGAAAGGTTTAACAGATCCTAAAGAAGTTATTGTTATTCATCAAGCCAAAAAAGGAGTCGCTAAACATATATTTTCTGATCCCGAAACAATAAAGAATATTGAAGCTGGAGGTCATATATATAGCACTACAAAAATCACAAGTTGGTTATCAGATTGATTGAATTACGAGATATATAGAAGATTACTTTCTCAGGGATGGAGGAAAATAAAACCAGTTTGATCATAAAAATTATTTACATCAACTTTTCAAAAGATTTAAAGACAGAATTTAAAAAAGCAATACATTAAATAACTCGCAGATTTGTAACTTAAATTTTAGGATTGATCTATAAATAAATTAAAAAATATGGGCGAAGCAAAAAGAAGGCAAGCATTGGGTATCCCTCCAAGAAAAAAAATATCAGATATAAATAAATCAGATAGGTATATTTCTTGGCTTCCACTTACCAAAACGAGAATTAAAAAATATCCATATATGGGAGTAGCAACAATGGCATTAGGTGCGATTATATTCTTAGTAAGTGGTGGATTTAATACTATTAGTTAGTAATTAATAATTTCATTTCTAATTTTTTAGAGGCTTTTTATTTAAATCTTTAAAATTAATTTTTATCAATTCTCATATATCCAAACCAATCAGGAATATTTTTTTCTTCTATATGATTATCATTCCGGATTAATTCTATTTCCCAATTTTTTATATTTTTTATAACCTCACAATCTTCTACATCAATAAAATCTTTAACAGCATAAATATCATCTTTATGTTTTTTTTTGCAGTCAATTAGCCATTTCGATTTGGCCTTATTATTGGCCTCTGAAGGACTAGAGGCTACAACAAGGCCAAATTCATGTTTTTCTTGCATAGAGCTTGGATCATATCCTCCAATATTTACAAACCATAATTTTTTTTTGGAGATTTTCTCTTTTTTTAAAATCTTATTTTTTGGTTCCCTATTCTCTTTATTTCTAAGATTTATTTTATAGCCATCAATTGAATCAATTTTTTTATAACTATCAATATGAAAGCCATTGTTAGATCCAAACCAATCATTTCTTAATTGATCAAAAGTGTCCTCAATTTTTGAACCTATAACCCACCTGACGTCATGCAGTTCGATATTTGCTTTAGGAGATCTACCTCCAACCACAACTAAAAAAAGAAATTTTTCATTAGGTTCCATTTTTTTATCTTAAATAGAAAGTCAACTAAAATAAAGGGTTATCTGAAAGATATGATAAAAGGATTATTTACAATACATCAATACTAATACTTGTTATGGAACTAATTGGGAGATATAAAAATTCAGGATTTGAAGCAGTAGCTGATGGTGTTATTTCTTTCTTTGATCGCCGCAAAGAATTACATACTAATGGAATTGCTTTCGGACAAAGTACATCTTTGAATTCTGATCCATATAAAGTTTCCACTGATATTAGTCTTGTATCAATAGACAGATCAGATCCAGAAGCCTTTGCAATGTCTGAAGTCATAATTAGAGGAGTTAATGCAGGACTAAAAAAATATCTTGAGGATCACCCTTTAATAAAAGAATGCTGCCCAGAACAATCTTTATTTGTTAACCCAATATTTAATTTGCAACGTTACGCACCAGGAGAGGGATTTAAGAAATGGCATTGTGATTGGACTTTTAGTGATGAAGCTACAGAGCCTGTCAATAGAGTCTTAGCTTGGATTCTTTATTGTAATGATGTTAATTCTGGTGGGACTGAATTTCATTGGCAGAATCATCATGAAATAGCTGAGAGGGGAAAACTTATTATCTTCCCAGCAGGTATATCTCACATTCATCGTGGAAGAGTGAATAATAAAGAGGTTAAAACTATTGCGACTGGTTGGGTTAATGCTGGCAAACTTGAAGAGTATATTTCACGCTTAGCTAATTCCTAAAATATTAAATATATATTTGTTAGACCAAAATTATTTCTTATCTTTTACTGCTCGATAAGTTTCCCTAGCATTGAATTTATATAAAATATATTACTCAAAAATACTTGTTTAGTTAAACCAACCTTTTTTCTTGGCTTTAATTTCTGGGACTGTTTTTATATTTGTTTTTTCATCAGTTCTACCTTTTATAATCATTAAAGGGACAATTCCCCACAACCCAAAAAACAATATCCAAAATATGTAAACATTCATAGTTAAAAAACAAAATCTTTTTCTATTTTAAATATATTTTCTATTTGTCTGTGGCTTTCTTTTTATAATTATCTTTGGGATGTGTAATCTACTTCAATAAACTATTTATAACTTGAAATTTGAGACATGATATAGTCAATATAAAGAGCAGATCAAAAACAATTAATAAGATCTCAATCAAAAATATAAAAACTAAAAAAGGAGCTTATAAAGCTCCCTTTTATTTTAATTAATGTTTAATTTAGAAAATACCTGGAACAATTTGACCAGTAAAGTAGTAAGCCCCAATAAGAGCAAACATACCTAGCATTGCTGCTTTACCGTTAAACTTTTCAGCTTTTTCGGTCATAAATTTCTTAACAAATTCCATAATAAAGTAAAACAAAGTTATGAATATAAATTAATCAATTTAAACTTCCCTTGATGTAGTGTTTCCTACCAAAATTAAACTTTTTAAAAGAACTTAATTATTTTTTAATTTAATGGTTAATTTACTACCAAAACTTATCATGTCTTTAAAGAGGGGAAAATAATCATGAAAAACTATTAAAATAGATAACTACCAAATCATTTATAAAAATTTAACAATCATCACATTGTCTTAATTAATACGGAATGAATAGAATAAAAATAAGTATAAATAACTAAATGCCAGAAAGGACTCAATTAAATATAAATATCAATCCAGACTTATTAAAAAACCTCAAAAAAATAGCATTAGAAAATAATAGAAAGTTAGTTGAATTGATTAATGAAGTCCTGACGAATTATATTCAAGAAATAAAAAACGATCAAACAAAATATAGGAGTATTTTAGACGAATTAGATGATGTCAAAAATAGAATATCAGTTTTAGAAAATTCAAAAAATTAAATTAGATTTTTATCTTTTTAGTAAATATAAAATTCCAAAAATAAAAAGTTTATACTTTAAATAATAAAAATTATATTCAGAAAATATTCCTGATATGAAACTCATAATTCTTACTTCAATTTTTTTAATTTCAATACCTGTTTTTGCAGATGATATACAAAGAGAAATAGAGTATGAGGCTATTAATCTTGTTATTCAAAAATATGGAAAAGGTTTATCAAACAGATTAAAAGGAACTGGGTTAAAGCCAAGCTATCGAAGTTGGTATGAAAATGAATGTTTTGTGAGTGTTGCTGCTGGTACTTACCAAGAATACAATTGGTCAGCAATGAAATGGTTTAGTGTGAATACCTGTTCTGATTCTGCTGAAATATTAGAAGCTGATTAACAACTCATTATCTTACTATTTATAATTTTGACTTCACTAAAAAGTAAATCAACCAATGATTTTTATTTAAAAAGACTCTCAAATTCTTTTTTTATGAATTTATATTCCGAATTAATCTCATTTATTACTTCATCTACTTCATCTTTCAAATCTATAAATTTATTAATTTCTTTTTTACTTTTCGAATATAAGATTGATTCAAAAGTTCCAGGTTTTACCTTCTCAATCCAATATCCAGAGAAACAATAAAGGTTATTAGGAATAAGTTTTATCATGCGCGAATCCTTAGATATTTTATATTGATCAATCATCTTCATTATTAAACGCCCTCTAGTTTTACTAATCCCAAATTTTGCAATATCTTTCGAAATTGACTTAACTTTAAGGGATACATTTTTCCTTTTTTGTATCGAATTCCTTGAAAGAATTTTTTCAAGAGAATAACAATAATTAAATAGCTTTGTATTTTCTTTTTTCGTAGGATAGATAATGCCAATTAAAGTAAATAGTAAAAAAGAACATAAAATTAGTTTTTTAAACATTTTTAATTCAAGCTCTTTTAAAGTTTATATTAGAAATCTAATTAAGAAATGACATCCTTAATTAATTTCCTTTTCTAGTTTTTGCAAGCATATATAAAGAATAATTAGGATAGGTGTCTGTCAAAATCTCAAGTCTTTCTTCCGTCATTTCCATTCTGGCATTAAATATCTTAATTTAATTACTATCTCTAATAACTGATCATCTTCAAGGTTTAGTTTAGTTTTTCCGCTGATTTTTTTTGCACTAATATTTTTCAAATCTTTTTTTATATTCTCCGATATCATGTTATTAATCTAATTCTATTGTCTTCTTAAACATAAAAACAACATCTAAATTATTTTTTGTCTTCATAGGACGAATCAAGATTTTAACGCGAACTTTAATAAAAAAATTTTTAATTAATTTCCGATATAAACTAGAAGATATCAAACACTATTTTGATATAGGATTATTTTATTTTTCTTAAAAAATTGGCAAAAGAAAATGAAACAGGAAATTAATTTTAGAATTTTAGAAACTATAGAGGCGTGTAAGAGTATCCATGATTTGAAGCAAGAGAAAGAAAATCATATATCAATAAAAGAACTAATAATCCTAGAGGAAATTTATGGATGAAGACTCTAGAAAGGTAACAGAGGAAGTATGGTTAATATGCCCTAACTCGACAGAAGTAAGACGTTTTACAAAGAATAAAAATAATAAAGATAAGTTTTTCGAATATATGTTTGTTGATAGTGGCATTATTATTGGCGTACTAGGTGCTAAACCTCCACTTATGAAAACTAGAAAAGAAATTAAAATAGAAGCTGCTCGCAAAGAGTACCAACAATTAATCATTTCAGGTTGGCAAGTAACTATTCCAAAATGGTAAGTAAATAGAATTTTTTAATATTATACGAATCTCCTAATTATTTTTTTTCTGATCAATCATTCTTTTTGTACAAATTAAACATGATATTTAACTAATTTATAAAGAGCTGTATGTAGGACTACCGCCTACCAATAACTAATAACCTATTTATTTCTTGAACTTTTAATTAAAGTATCTATTTTTCGGAATTACTTAATGCTTTTTCAAATGTAGAAAATAATGTATATAAACTATTTAATGCGATCAACCAAATCACTAATGACATTCCATGTTGAGTTAATTGAATTGTTCTTTGAGTCATAATTAGATTTCCTTAAAACTATGGTTGACTTCAGCTGCATTCCTACAACTGTCTCATGACAACCATATTTTAATTTTAGGCAAGCTATTCAACCTTATAAGTAGATATACTTACCTCTTTCCGTACCTTGTCGTTCCTTAAACCGTACATCATGACGTTCATGAATGAGATAAATAATCATCATCACTTGGTCTAACAAGGTCATTTTTTAGTGCAAGGAGTAACTTATTCTCTAACTATTTTGTCTTAGAAAGTAATAAAAGCCAACCACAGATTAAGGCAAAAGCCATTATCGAAGAAAAAATATTATTCCATTGAGCAGTATCTGTTAAATATCTTTCTATCCAAAAAGGGATAAATAACACAACAAAATACCAATAAATTAGAGAAAGAATTCCAAACAACAAAGCTAAAAGAATATAAAAAGGTAATATACAAAAAAATCTTTTTCTTTCAATTTTTGAATATTGTCCTATTCCTATTTTTCCCCAATAACCTCCATTTAATTGAAGAAAAAACTTTAAGAATACTCCGTAAGTTGTTATAAAAAACTTAGCGAATCCCAGCAATGGTTTAAAAATTACCTTTATTAAATGCGAGAATAATTTCACAAGTATTTTTATTTGCATAAATTAATGATACTACCAAAAATTTTTCTTATGTGAAAATAAAAATTGAATCAAGACAATGGTTCTGGCAAAGTGTCTAAAAATTAAATTATTAAAAAAAACAACTCCCAAGAAGAGAGTTGAATTTCTAACGTCGGAAGTTAATTTATTTCTTTTTCTCTTTTTTAGAGACTTAACAATATAAAAGCTTGCTTAATATCCCTATAAGCAAGCTCTCATGACGATTTAATTTTTAAATATTTATGCTGGCAATCTACAATCAAGTTCTATTGTTCCCTCATCCATAAGGCGACCAATTTTTAAAACTAGTGCCATATCTAATCTTGAGAAATCTGATTGGTGATTTGTAATCCAATCTAATTCAGATAAAGTTATTACTCCAGTAGTATTAACTTTGAGGAAGAGTAATCCTAAATTCATTATGCTATTAATTAGTTGCTTTTTTTCCCTTAGCAATCATCAGTACTGGTACTAAAAGATATGCAAAGAATGAGATTAAGAAAATATCTAAATTCATTTTAAAAAATCCCAGGTATGATCCAGCCAAAAAGACCGTAATTAACTACTAATGCAAAAAAGCCCATCATTGCCATTCTTCCATTAGTTCTTTCTGCATTTTGCCAGTAATTAGGTTTTGAGTTTTCCATTTTTTTGTTTTAGTTATTTGAAGTTTGTATTTAAACGAAACCTGGAATGATTTGACCTGTAGTTAGATATGCACCAACTGCAGCTATAAGTCCGATCATTGCAAATCTACCGTTGAGAGTTTCTGCAACAACTTTTTCCTTCTCGATTGTTTTAGTTTTTGTGTTTGAGTTTGTCATTTGATTTTTGTTTGAGTAGATTAAATTTTCTTCTTGAAATTGTTTAGTTAGGGAAGCAACGAGTAAAGCAGTTAGAGATACAATTAAAATCAAAAAAACTGCTAGTGGACTCATTAAAAAATACCTGGAATGATTTGACCTGTTGTTACGTATGCACCTAATAATGCTACGAAGCCAATCATTGCCCAACGACCGTTAACTTTTTCTGCGTTTTGAGGATAGCCGTCATAAGAAACTGACTCATCTATGTAAGGACGAGTTTCTGATGGAAACATGTTTTGTCTTCCGCCAGACTCAGTTGTTGTGTATGAAGAATTTGACATTAGAAAAAACCAGGAATTATTTGACCAGTTGTTACGTATGCGCCAACAGCTGCTACGAAACCAAGCATTGCTGCTAAGCCGTTAAATCTTTCTGCGTCAGGTGTCATAATTAAAATTTGATTATGTAAACAAATATAACACAACTATTAATGAATGTAAAGATATTGGCCTCTATTAGTGCTTAAATAGTATTTTCTATACATTTTTGATACATTAATGTATAAAAGTCATTAAACTTATCTATTTATTGTTAACAAGTAAGATTTTGAAAGGTAAAAAAATAATGTCAATTTCATACTACAGAGAGCAAAGAATAATGCTTTTAGGAGGACAAAATATTGTTCTGGCCAGTGAAAATCAAGAGGAAATTGAACCTATCTGGGCGAAAAAATAAATGATAAATATTCAAAAAAATGAAACGCTTACTACTTACACCGCTAATAGTTACGAATTGACAGCCGAATCCCATTACGGTGAATCGTTGATTCCAGTAAAATTTACTACTTAGGAAACTAAGAGATAATTGATTAGTCTTTTTTATCAGGTTAGTGATTTGATTTCTCGTTCTATCGGATTAAACCCAACTTTCTTAATTTGATCATTTTCCCAAACCCAATAAACAGGTGGAGTTTTTCTTGCCTTTATTAAACTTATTTGGTCTAATTTTTGTGGGATAAATTCTTTAGCTGGATCAAAAAATTTATCTCTTGTGGGTTGATTTAAGACAATACTACCTTCTTTTCCTGAAATTGATCTGTGATAAGTTCCAATAGGAATTTCTAATGCCCCCATAGATCTATTTAAATAAATTACATGATGGGGTTCATCCCATGCAGGATTTATTAGAACAAATGTTCTTTCCCCAGCAATAACTAAGTTGTGATCACTTTGATGATTGTGAACGTAATATTGTTCATCTTTAAAATCATCTGGAGGAGATATAGCCTCTTCAGAGTGAATTACCACATCGCAACCATTAGATGCCTCCAAGCCTGCATCAAAGAATGTCACTTTTGGAGTCTCTCTAAAAATTGTTGTTGGGAAGAATCTTAATTTCATTGTTCAACTTCTCATTAATAAATTTATAAATATTTTTAGGATTTATAAGCTATAAAATAACGATTAATTTATAGTCAGTTGCAACAAACTAAACAATCTTCTTTTGTTGGATAATCCATACATTCTTTCTTTAAAGTTTCTTCTAAAACTTTTACTTTGTTGACATAGTCAAGATCTCTAAACTCTTTTTTTGGAACGGTGAATTGAGTTTGTAGTTTCATTTAGACCTCCTAGATCCATATCTATATTGTCCTACTATTGCCCTGTAATTTATAGGGCGGTTTGAGGAACAATTAGGTACGGAAAGAGGACCGAATTATGAGACTGTTATTTAATTGTCATTCCTAGGATTAAAACATGGTTGTCATGAGGCAGTTGCAGGGATACAACTGAAGCCAACCATAAATTATTTGAGATAAAATCGAGAGAGAGATATCACTCATCAATCAGTAAATATATGATTGACAGTCGATCTAAAATAAGGGGCAATTAGTTTTTTTGTTTATGTCAATTGAAACAACTGTTTTAGATTTCAAATTAAGCAACACTTTTGAGGAATATCAGGCTCACATGAATGCTCCTGAACAACAAGCCATGTTTAAAGAGATGGGAGTAAAAACCTTTTATATTGGTAAATCATTAGAAGACCCTAAAAGAGCAACCGTTATGTTTCAAGGACCAGTAAATACTTGTTACGACATCTTTGTTAACCCAGAAACAAAACCAATAGTTGAAGCCTCAGGTCATATTTATGAAGGGACAATAATTAATCGCTGGATTTCTTAATAATTTTGAAACGCTTACTACGTGCACCACTTTATTATTGACAGATAGCTATAAAGTATTAATGGAACTTGAGAAAGGAGAAATAATTGAAATTCCAGTAGAAAATCCTACTTATTTAACAAATGCAAAGCAACCAGAAATTGGGATTATTGTTTTAAGTTTTACTGTAGTTTTATTAGTATTGGCTATCTATAATAGAAAGCGGCATTAATACCGATATACAGAAAAAAATAATCATAGTAATTTTATCTTGATCTAACGGATCTAAGCTAAAAATCCAGAGATTGTTTCCTTTTAAAGGCGGGAGTGCAATCTCTTTTTTTTGTTAGCTTATTAAAAGTTAAAAGGTGAGATTACTCATAGAGATTCATAAAATTTATGCTTAAATATTCGAGATTCTTATTCAACTTATAAATATGGTTTACTCACAAGCAAAAGTTATTGCAGGTGGATTAGCTCATATCCCAATAGTCATATCAGTTTTTTATTTTATAATGATATCTTTTAATATTAGAGCATTGGAATATGCTGAAGCGAATAAATCAATAAAACCAAAGTCAAATGTACTGGGATCAAAAACTGAAGCGAAGCCATTGATGGCTGTGAAAGCAGAAACGGAAGATGTAAAAGAAACCGAAGTTAAAGAAGAGAAAGCACAAGCTATAAAGGGAATCTCAAATAAGCTAGAAGAGATTGAAAAAAAAGCAGAAGATGTAAAAGAAAAAGTGAAGAAGAAACAGAAAGACAAGAAAAAAAAGAAGAAAAAAAAGATATGAATAGGGATTAACTATGTGAAAGGATTGTCATCCAATTTGCATTCCATTCATATGGTAGTTTTTGCTCAAGCATTTATGCTTTGGGGTTCTCAGCACTATATTTTTATATTCGATAGGAGTATAAATAATTCAAGAGTCAAAAGCACTTCATCGACTTTGTGGACACTGAGGTGCATGACTTGAAGAGGGCGACAAGCCCTCTTATTTATTTACTTATGACGATGTATCAGAAATATCAAATCACATAAATAAATACAATAATAACTTTGTATCAACATGAACTAAATAAATACGATCTAATATTGCTATAAATATAAGCGTGGTTGATATTGGCATCGTTCCGCCGATATTACCGCCCGGATTGGTGGAAGCTTAATATATTCTATTATTTAACTGGTAGTACATTAGATTAAAACGAGGATTATTAGCAGTAACATAAGCACGTTTAATGCAACTCCTATCCGAAATAAAGTCCTATTATCTTCACCCTCATCACTCATTTAAGCTATCCATAAAGTGTTGTCTTCTGATCTTTTCAATCTCTTTAATCTTTTCCTGTAGCCATAAAATATTTTCTGATCTTTTTTTAAAATAAGAAATCTTAGGTTGATTGATTTCTAATGTTTCATAATCTCCACTCATAAATTCCCCCAAATTTATATTTCATTAAAACTCTAATTAGTGTATTTATTATTTTTACTAAGGAGAAAATAAGAAAGAATTAATTTATGGTTAAAAAGAATCAACTGATCGCGAGAGAGGGAAATAAAAATATTTTCGAGAGGATTATAAACTTAAATTTTATTTTTCTTATTCGTATCTTATTTAATTCTTAAAGAAGAGTTCAGTAAATCTTTTAAACTGAAATTAGATTCTATATTCGCCTCACACGAAAGATAGAAGCTTTCTCTTTTTGAAATAATTTGGTATGACATATTTTGCAGAACCAAATTACATAGCATATGACCGGTGGTTTGATTCAAATATCAATCCAGTTGATTTAATTGACAATTCAGATGAAAAAGAATTTAGTAATTTTGTTAATGAAAAATTCAATGATATTTCAAGTTTAAATATATTTATAGGTGCCTCACAACATAAACAAATAAATATTTTTCCTTTTTTCTAATTTGCTTGCAGATTTAAAGCTTTCTTATATTTGATAGTTAAGCAGCTTTTTGATTTGATTCCTCTTGTTCAAAATTTGCTTTATTTTCCTTAATCGCTGGATTAGCCCATTTTAATAATCTTATAGCTAATCTTAAATCCCCCTCTAACCAGGCTCTAATTGCTATTGCTCTTCTTGGATCATAAAATTTTTGTTTTCTATACCAATAAAAAACATTTTCATCTGATTTGTTTCCATTACAAGTAAGACAAGCTGGAACACAATTTTCTGTTATGCTTAAGCCTCCCTTACTTTGTGGTAATAAATGATCAATAGATTCTGATGGTTTGCCGCAATATATACACCTTTTTCCTGTAAATGTATGGATAGATTTTCGCCAATATCTTAATTTGATTTTAGGACATAAATCCTCTAAAAACACTGCATCATCAATATGCATTAAGATTATTTAATTACTTCTATTTGTGCCTTATTAAATTTAAAAATAATTTAAGAAAAGTTTATCATTAACAATAAAATTTAAAGCGCTTACTAGTTGAACCGTTTTCTTATTGGCAGATGGTAAATAATTATTAGACCGAAAACATAAAATATGGGCGAAAAAAGATGCCGCAACTTAATCACTTGTTCTAGGAAATTAAATTTAAAAAAATATGTTCATCAGTCTATGGAGATGCAAGAAAGGAATATGAGCAGTTATTGGAAAAGGATTTAAAAATCTGCATTAAAAAGTGCTTGCCAGTATCACTATTGGCAAACACTCATGACGATGTTTTTTGAAAATCTAAACGAACATTTCTGTTGATGTAGTGATACTTAAAATTACAGAAATAAAGAAAATGTAAGGAACTACCTTAAAAGGAACATATCCTCGGCGTTTAGAAATAAAGTCCATTTAGACGAATCCAGGAATAATTTGACCTGTTGTTAAATAAGCACCAATAGCAGCTATGAAGCCAATCATGGCAAATCTGCCGTTGAGCTTTTCTGCAACAACTTTTTCCTTCTCAACTGTTTTTGTTTCGAGAACTTTAACTTTTTTTGAGTTCATAAGAAAAATAGATTGCTACGTAAACAAATATAACATTAATATTACTTTCTGTAAAGAAATAATGCTATTTATCTTGGATTTTAGATATCTTAACACAATCCTGGCACAGTTATGAGTCAAAATATAAATATCCTTTATGTAGTTACCCTTTTAAAAAATTTCCCTTTCAGAAGCGGACTAATCCTTCGTGGAGTTTATGGACCTTAGTCCGCAATATATAAATAGCCTTTTATTTAATATCATAAGGTAAGGAAAGTTTAAAAATTTTTTAAGATAACGAAACCTCCCTATTTTTGGGCAAGAAAATACCCTTGCGAGGTTAGATAATGGGGATGAACTGGATTTTTAAAAGGACTCGTTTATATCTTCTTTAATTTTTTTAAAGATCTTAGTCGCAATACTTTCCAGAGCTAATAAATTCTGAATTTTGTGAAGTAATTCTTTCTAAGTTTTTGTTTAAATTTTTAGTTTGATTAGAAGCTAAATAAAATCCAATGGTTAAAAAAACAAGTGCTATTGAAGTAACTATTGTGCTTAACTGAAGAACCCCATCTGCCAAAATAGTTGGAGTTTTTGGAGATAAAATAGCTTTTCCCCCCTTCACTTTTGATTTTGCCATAATCTTAATCTTTACTTTTACTTAACTAATTGTTAACAATAGGTCGAAAATATTAATTTGTCAGCTAGTCACATTACCTATTTGGATGACTTAAGTATGATAAATACTCCTGGAACAATTACGAACAATTGGAGATAAGAGAAATAATCGTTTCAATTAAAATTTAAGTTTTGTTTTTACTCTATTTTTATTTTCAGAATTAAATTTAAAAAGTCCCGAGTCAGTAAATATAGTCAATTCATCGCCATATGATTCCTGGATAGATAAACCTTCATCAGAATCTAAATTTTTAACAAATACATTTCCGACTAGTTTTAAAGTTCTCGCATCTTTGTCGTAAGTAAGCTTATTTGAGGAGGCTTCAAAATTATTCTTATTACTTTTGATAACTACATTTCCAATAGCTTCAAAACTCCCTTTTACGTTTTGTATCTGAGAATCAGAGGTAACTGTATAATTCAGCTTCTCTTTTGCAAATGAAATTTCAGTTAAAAGTAATAGTAGCGGGGCAAATAGTAAGCGTTTCATTTATGGATCAAGCTTCGTTGTTAGTTGGCAAAAAGTAGCATTATTATTTTTGAGACATTTATTGTATTTTGTCTGTAAAACTTTTTGTGCTTCTTTCTTTATGCAAAGATCCAAGTAATTTTTTGCAAATTGAGTCATCCCAATTTCGTTATATTCTGCATATTTCAAACCTGGTCTTTTGCATTGAGAGACTATTTGTTTGTAAGTAGGTTCTTTATGAAAAAGATTTGCTTTAACAGCAGTAGGTAAAGCGACAACAGCTAAAAGTGGGAGTAGTAAGCGTTTCATTCAATCTTCTGCATCTTCAAATTCTCTTAGCAAACGAAAAGTTTTGGAAATAAAAGGAAAGATCCAAACAAACAAACCTACTACTGTTATCAAAGCGACAAGAAAACCCAAAATTGCTAAGAATCCACCAGTTGCATCTCCTTCGTAAAAGCGATCAAGTCCAATTGGAGCACCAACTCCTAAAAGGAAGAGTCTTGTTAAAGTTTGTTTTTCTTTTTTTCTCAACATAAATAATGTAAAAAGAGGGTTTTACCCCTCTAATATAGATTAACTGTCAATCAATTAAATTATCCCATCGCTGCGACTTCATCAGCAAGTTGCTTATTTCTTAGAATAACTTCTTCATCATTAAAAACAGGAAGTACATTCCATTCCACTCCAAATTTTGCTCTCCAGATACCAAAATGTTCAGCCATTTTGAGATGATTGTCAGCCTTGCAAGTCACAAAAACTTCTCCAGTTTGAGGAGCATGGACTCTACTTATCAATTCAAATCCATCAAATTTATCCTTAGGTGCTCCAGAAGCAATATATTTTTCAAAGAGTTTGTAACCTTCTGATTGAGAAAGAGTATCTGGGATAATTCCATGAACGTGATAGTAAGCCATAACTAAAATTGGATAGTGTAATTTCAATCTAAAAACGATAATTTAAAAAGAATTTAATTTATCTTTAAATTTAGATCGACTGTCAATCGTATTTAATTTAGCTGCAAGTAGTAAGCGTTTCATTTAAAAATCATAAGTGACTTTATCGCATTTTTTCTTTCGATATATTTTCTGCATTTCTTTTTGTTCTGATAAATAATCTTCTTTTGCTTGTTTATTAATTGGATCATATTTGGCTTTAAATTCTTCTTTGATAGCTTGAGCATTTTGTCTTCTTTCTTCTGCCATGAAATCAAAATCACCATCACTATAATTTCCACTTTTTAAGGTAGTTTCAAACAAATAACATTCATTAGATAAAGCAATATCAAATTCTTTTAGTAAGAAATATTCAGTACAAAAGCTTGCTAATTTATAAGGA
The DNA here is from genome assembly GCF_000011465.1 of Prochlorococcus marinus subsp. pastoris str. CCMP1986. NCBI lineage: Bacteria > Bacillati > Cyanobacteriota > Cyanophyceae > Synechococcales > Prochlorococcaceae > Prochlorococcus > Prochlorococcus marinus. The sequence goes on from NC_005072.1 coordinate 1,352,833, forward strand.
CTATTATAAAAGTCTCTCCAATTTATATCTATTCCATAAACTTCAGCAATTTTTTCATTAGTAAATTCTTTGCTTTGTTTTACAAATAATATTTTTTGCTGATAATCATCTTTTGATTGATTTATTGCAAATTGAAGGTCTTTGCATAGTCTTACTTTATCGTTTCCAAAACCAACTATAAGTGGGAAAACAATAAATAAAACTAAGCGTTTCATTTAATCTTTGACTTTTTGGTCTAATAATTCTTTTAATTCCTTTGGGAAGTTTAAAAAAGAATCTTTTAAATTTTCATTCTTTTCTCCTATATGTAGTATCCACTCTCTAAATTCTTCTGCTATTGCATAACTGTCTTCATATTTTTCTAGGGTATCCATAACAGAAATTCTGTTAGTAGCCCAACAAGTCGCAATATCAATCCTTTTTTTTTGTTTAGTATTTACTGCCAAAACTCATCTAATGCATCAAACACTCTGTTGAGATAATCGTTTGCTCCTATACATTCCCATTTTCCCTTTTCACCAATCGCACATTTGTAGTGCAGTTCTCTCTTGAGCTGCATTAGTTTATTTGTCATCGCAACCTTGTCTAGTCTTCCGTTCATAGTAAGTCTTCCGCTTCCGTCAATATTTGATTCTTTAAAAAAACAAGCGCGTCTAGTTTTTCTTCTTTTTCTTCATAATTTTCAAATTTCATTTCTGCAATTTCAACAATTGCTTTATTTATATTTTTAAGCCGTTTCTTAATAACTCTTTTTGGGGTTTTGGTTGATTCCATCGGAATTACTTTTTTCTTTATATTCGCTTTCTTTTCTTCAAAATGCGAGCCCCACACTTTAAATTCTGGTTAAATTTTCTACATAATGTCTTTAAGAATATAGTTTCTGCTCTTTTAATTTTAATTTAATCAATAGATTTAAGTGGTGAGCTTTTCATTTAAAAGGTAATATTTTCTTCTTCAAGTTTTTTCTTTAGTTCTAGTGGCATATGAGCAATATCTTTTTTAATTGCATCTAAAGCATCATTATACTTTTCAGGATCAGATAAAAGCGTTTTTATCAAGTTATATTGACTTTCTATTTCCTGAGAGGAAAATTTACTCATTTTTAAAAACTTATTACTTTTTTTATTTTAGATTGACTGTCAATTTAATCTGTCTTTAAATATCAACTCCTAAAATGAATTTAATTTTTAAATTAATTTGGTTTACTTTAAGAAAGAGTTTATTAAATCCCTTAAATTAAAAGGCTCTATATTTTTAATTGTGGTAATTATTGGATTTATTTACTCAAGTCCAAAATCAAGGGTAATTATTGCAAATTCTTTGACTTCTTCCGCTAAATTTTTAAACGAAACTGTAGAAACAACAAATAAGGATATTTGGTTTTCTGAACCTGATTTCATTTTTAGTATTAGGTTAAAATTACGAGAATTATTGAGAGGAACTCAAAGAGGTTGAGAAGGAGCTAATTACCCCTTATTTTAGATCGACTGTCAATCTATTAATAATTAATTAATTTTTTATTTTCATCTGTTTTATTTACTTTTAACCCAATAAACAATACCCATATAACTGCAAAAACTATTGGCAAGAAAACGATAGCAAGCCTCATCATTTTTTAATCCTATTATTTGCTAAAAATAATACCGTTTAAATAAATAATTAAAACTAGGTACTTTACCTATTTCTGGATGACTTCCTATTAGGGAGAGAAGCAAAAACCACCAATCACTTTCCTAAATAGGAACTTTGATGGATAGTAAATTTATACCCAAAAAGTTAAATTTAGTACTGACAAATATTTTAAAAATTAATAATATAAGCCTAAATAATTTTCTAGGAATTCAAATTGATGATTAAAAATTTATTCATAGCAATAGCCTTTGCTTTAATGCTCATTAACCCAAGTATTTCTATAGCTGCAGAATCTCCTGTAGATGTACAAGAAATCTTTGTAGGTTCTGAAACTATGGATGGTGATTCTCTTAAATATCCAAAAGGAAAAGCAGAAATAAGATTACAAAGAGTCGAGTTAGCTGAGGGAGGGGTAGTCCCACTCCACTCTCATCCAATTCCATTATTAGGTAATGTTGAGCAAGGTACGATTGTTGTCAAAAGACAAGGAATGGAAGATCTTACCTATACAGCAGGGGATACTTTTATAGTTGGTCCAAAGACACCAAAACATACAATGGGTAATGCAAAAACTGATAACGCAGTAGTTTGGTTCGCAGCAATAGGTGCAAAAGATGTTCCAATACTAATTCCCGCAGAAGGATAATTTCAACTTTAAATCAATTATTTTTGATTGATAGTCAAACTATAATGAGGAGCAATTAGCTCCTTTTTTTTATGACTGCTCAAAATTTTATGAATGTTGTTCGATTTAAATTAAAGTCAGATTGTGTAGATAAGTATTTTGAAGTAATAGATAAAACAAGTTTTGAGGGGATGACTCAAAGATATATCGCTAAAACTGGAGTTTATGATTACTGTTTTGTTGGGATCTGGAAAAGTGTAGAAGCTATTGCAGCTCAAAGACCAGCTATGATTGCTCACCTTGATGAGGTTAGAGGATTTATGGAAGAGTTGTCTCCTGAACTTGGAGTTACTGATCCTGTTTCAGGAAATATTGTTTCTAAAGTTGGTTATCATGATTAATAGTCGATTTTAAAAGTTCCATAGTCCAAGTATTCAATTCAAGATCCTTAACTCAATTTTAAATAACATATCCTAGAAATAATTTTAGATTTATTAATTAAATGAATACTTATTTTGTAACTGCAACTTTTAAAAATGTTGCTCTCATGGGTGCAGCTTATGACCTGTTTTTAAAGGTTATTGAAGACGGAACTTTGAATGATGAGTTTGAAGGATTTAAAGTTATGGGAAGATATCATGCCTCTTACTCAAATAATGTATATATTATTGTCCAAGCTTCAACAGGTATAAAAATGACAGAACACTTCGCTCCTTGGAAGGTCAAGTTTGATATAGATTTTGATATCAAGCCAGTTATGACTGACGATGAAAAAGTTGCTGAGCATAAGCTTGTTGGTTCATTAATGGCAGCAGAAAAGAAAATGGGATTTTCAGGGTAATTATTTTTTAGAGATTTAGATTATGAATATATAATCCTATCTTGAAAGAGACTTGGGAAATAGCATGCAGAAAAGAATGAAACGCTTACTACTTCCACTACTAGCTGCTCTCGCTATAAATTCTCAACCTGTTCTTACGAATGAAGATAGAGCTAACTTTTCAGAGGCTGAAATAATTAAAGTAAATAATAAAAATATAGAAGTAATTAAATTTAAAGTGCCTGATAAGAAGTTTCCAGATAGAAATGATGTTTTAGCTCAAATTCATTTTCCAAAATATTACAAGAATAAAAAATTATCCCTAATTATTCACCAACATGGAAGTAATAGAGATGGTTTAAGGTTCGAGAAATGGGGAGGTAGAACAGACGAATGGGGGAGAAGGTTAGTAGAAAAAGCTTTAGAAAGAGGTTATGCGGTAGCTTTGCTTGATTCTTTTTATAAAAGAAAGTTAAAACCTTCAGATAAAGGAAAGTTTCCAAACGGTATTTTGATTAGTGAAAAACTTAACTCGATACTATCTAAGGATGAAAGATTTGATAAATCAAAAATTTTTTACTCTGGTTTTAGTTATGGTGCAAGTCAAGTATTGAAGCTTCAAGACAAAAGGGCAAACAGCGATTTATTTAAAGCAGCAGTGGCAGCAGAACCTGGATGTAACAAAGTTTCTTTTCCATTCAAATCTAATATAAAAACTTTAATAATTAAAGGTGAGGACAGCCATTATAACCCCATCGCATGCGAATATTATTATAATCTTGTTAAAGAAACGGGAAATCAAATTGAATATGTATCTATACCGAAAGTAAATCATTTCTTCAGCTTAAACGGATCAATTGGAAAAGGAATAGCAGTTAATGGATGCTCAGAAAATATAGTAATACAATATCCAGATCGGACATTCAAACTTGCAGATGGAACATCAATCAATAAAGAAGAAGCTCAAAGAAGGTGTTTAACAAAGGAGTCGGGTGAAGGTACGACAAGAGAGAAATTGGATGAAGCAATAAATATATCGCTTAATTATTTTGATAAGTACAAATAAAAAGCTTGTTACTTGCCTATCTATTTTTGTTGTCACCTTTTTGACATGAATTTATTGATCCCATATCAATACAGAAAGGATCTAAATTAACCCCATACCACCCATCACTTTCCTAAATAAGAACTTTGATGGATAATAAATTTATAACCGAAAAAGTTTGGATAACACTTCCTCCAAGCTTCAAAAATCACCAAGGTCCCCTAATATAACTGAAGAAAAGTTTTGGTTAATGAACCTTGAGAGAGACAAGCTTGAGAGGTAGGACGGAAGCGTTTGCTTCGGTAAATCAAAATATAAATAAGCTCTAAATTAAATAATATTAATAGTACTTTAGAGCTAAAAATAGAATCTTTAATTAATAATATTACTATCAATCTAGGAACCTATAAATGCAAATAAGTTCTTAAGCTAATTGTTATATAGTAATCTAGGTTATATAGTAATCTATATAATATAAATAATTACTTTCTAAGAGTATAAATGTTTACACAGTAAGAGTATAAGTATTTAAATAGAAAGAGTATAAGTGTATACATAGAAATGGTTTATAGCTTTTTCATTTTATTTTTTTTAGTATATTAATAAAAAAAATCTATATGTCAATTTATTTTTTCAAAAATTTACTAACGTATCTTTATTTACTAATGCTAATCAAAATTTATAAATTACTTAAATTTAATTTAACCCTAATACAAAATCCTTAATCAGTGACAAGCAAATTGTCACTAGAACTAATTTATAGAATTTGCAAATTACAAAATGAAAAGAAAACTCTTTTCTGCGATATTAACAGGCACGATGCTAGTAGCTCCTGCCAGTACTCTTGCAGAAACAAAACGTATTGGTGAGACCAGAGCTCTAATTCCTGAAGCAGGTCTTGCTTTGAACCCAGTCTTAGATGGTGGTAACGGAAACGTTGACTTCCCATTTGGAAACTTTAAAGCACTCGCTACTGTTGGTGAAGTAGGAGACAACGGACTTGCACTGACTGGATATCCAGATGGACAGGCAGCATATCTGCTTGATAACGATACTATTCGAGTTGTTTATCAGTCCGAATCTTATGCGACCATGGGTAAAGCACCAGTCCCTGAGACTTATAACTGGGAAATGAAAAATGGTGTAACTTTCTCTGGTTCTCACATTCACACGATTGATTATGATCGTGCAAAATTTGCTAAATTCATGAAAAATGGTTCTTCTGCAGAAGGAATGGTCAAGGATTCTGGTAAATTATTCAACACAATCTACAACGTATTTGGTGATGAAGTAACGAAGGAGAATTTAGTCTGGGGTAACCAAGCACTTCCCAGTCAACGCGTTGTTCCTTTCCTAGATAAATACAAACTTTCTGAAGCCGACTTCTTCCTACAGTCCTTTTGTGGTGCATGGTATGAACAAGCAAATAAATATGGTAATGGTATAGGGCTTGAGGATGATGTATGGCTTACTGCTGAAGAGTGGGAAATCGGTCGTATGTTCACTGGCTCTAAGAAGACTGGTAGAACAGAATCTGATAAAACGATGGGTCTTGCATCAATAGCTGTTGATGTTAAGAACGAAGTTGCCTACACTGCACCTGCTTTAGGTCAGACTGGTTATGAAAAACTAATGCCAATCAACCCTCAACACAAAGACTATGTTGTTATCGTTGGTGCTGGTTATAATCACAATCAAGAACCTGCTCCTCTTAAGGTTTATGTCGGCATGAAGGATCGTCTTCCTGATGGTTCTGAGATTGATTACTCTACTGCTAATGAGCGCGATGCCTTCCTTGGACGAAATGGCATGCTCTACGGTCGCATCTACGGATTTGCAATGCCTACCAAATCTTATGCTTCACTAGGTCTTGAAGCGAACCCTGCCGCAAAGATGATGGATGAGTATCTTCAGAATGCTGATGCACCTAACTCCTTTGAGGGTCGTTTCTATCCTACTTCCTATCAGTGGGGTGGCTGGGATAATCCAGTCTCAGTAAACAATACTGAGATGATGTTGTGGGAGCAAGCAGGTGAACAACCTGAGGGTTACACCTTCTTCAACGGAGATTCAAAAGCAGAACATCCTGCAGTAGATCCTGATATCAACCGTACTCGTTATGTTCAGAACATGACTAACAAAGGTGGGATTCTTGGTTTCGATTTTGGTTTCATTGGAGCCACTCTAGACGCTGCTGATGGCGATCTACCTGAATTCCTTCCTGCTACTGGTATTCGTGTTGTTCCTGCCATTGATGGTGCTCTTACTCTCAAGACTGGTGGTGAAGGTGTTGTGAAGGATGGCTCTGCCGCAATTCACGTTGAGAAAAATAAGGCAGCAATGGTTTCTCCAGATGGCCTTTATTGGACTAAACACGCTGATGGTTCTTACCTTATCGTTGATGAGGATTCTGGAAACGACTTTGGAGAACGTAAGTATGTCCTACCCATCAAAGAGTCAGATATGACTCTTAGTGAACCGAACACTGGCTACCTATTAGGTCTTGCTGGTGGTAAGCACTCCTCACGTTATGAAGCAGGTGCATCTGCTCTTGGTGGTGCATTTTCCAAAGCAACTACTTCTGAGTTCTCTGGTTCTTGGAACGTAACTGCTCTGACAACTAAGAAGTCAAATGGTTTATTCGGAAGCAAATTCTACTCTATGGATGAACTTGCAGGAACTGGTGAACAAGAGATCATTCAGGGTATTGACACTGATGATCAACTCTTTATCGGTGTTGTTCAAGCCCGTGGTGAGTCAGGTGGTGCAGTTGCTGAAGAAGGTGGTGATGCTGGTGGACAAGTCTTCCAATTCACTTTTAACTTGCCTGAAAAATCAGAGGGAGAGAATATTGCTCAGTTCTGATTTTAAAACTAAATTAAGCAAATAAAAATTGCGACTTTATAAGACCTATAAACTCATTAATTTAGTGAGTTTATAGGTTTTTTATATTTCAAACCTAAGTTTTTATATCTTTGCAATCTCATAAATGGTTAATAAGCTGTTCGTATATGAGGATATGATTATTAGGAAAATAATCCAAGTAACAGTCGATTTACTGTAATGGATAATTTAAATAAGCATATTTGTACATTTTCCTATAATCATCATGCAATCTTTCAGTTGCTAACTTTCTATTTTCCATTCCATCTCTAATCAAATCCATTTCATGGAAGTTTTGATTTAGGATTGTGAAAGGAGTAATGAGTTTCATAAAACCTCCTGTATCTACACCTTTATTGTCCTCCTATTGTTATTAAATTAATAGAGCGGTTTGAGGAACAATTAGGTACGGGAAGAGGACTAAATTTTCGACTAGATTGTTAAATTGATTGGAGTAGTTTCTGACGCTTCTACTGCTTTCTTTCATTTTGCTATTTTTCTCTATTGCCATGTTCCTTAATGTTGTTAGTTTGTGACATAAGGTAATCCAGAAACAATTAGTTTGTTTGATGAATAAGCCTGGAATTAATTTCATGAGAAGCTTATTAGTAATGTTTCTAATAATAAGTTTTTCTTCAAAAGCATATTCAGCTCTACCAACCACAATCATCAAAAGTTGCTACGACGGGGATACCTGCACAACCATTGATGGAGAGAAAATAAGACTTGCTTGTATTGATACGCCAGAATTAAAAGGTAAAAAAGCTGATCCTGTTGCGGCTAGAGAAGCAAGAGATTTTTTGAATAATTTAGTTACCAATGAAGAGGTTTCTATTAGGAGAATTACTAAAGATAAATATGAGAGAACAGTAGCTGAATTATTTAAAAATGATACTAACGTTCAAGAACTAATTGTTGATGATAGTTATGGGAAAATCTATGAAAGGTATGCATATCAATGTAATTGGACTCAATAAAGATTCTGCACCCTAGAAATCTTATCCCCATAGCCAAAAAGCTCTTCGAATATATGGTTTTAGCTGCCAACCCCAGAATCCATATCCAAAGACAAGGAATTGAGGGAAAAAACGAATTAACAGTAAAATAATTCCTCCTCTACCTCTCGCTTTCGTTGAAATCCTTGCTGCATCACTTGAATCAAAGTTTTATACAGTAGATACAGATTTGATGACAGATGAAACAAAAATAAGATTTTATATTGAGAGTGAAACCCAAGTCCAAGACTCAATAGGAGGAAGAGATACGATTAATCTTTGGGTTAGATGTAACAATAGTTATCCACAAATCTTTTTTACAACTCCTACCTATAACGCTGACAATACTAGAGTTGGTGTTAGATGGGATAAAGATAAAGCATCTTTCTACAACTGGAATAAGTCAACAGATAGCCAAGCTTTTTTTCATCCAAGACCTAAAGAATTTGCTCAAAAACTGAAAGAAAAAAGTTTTTTAACAGTTCAGTGGAGCCCATACAGCAGTTCAAGTCGTACGGCAAAGTTTGATTTAAATTCTCAAGAATTTAGAGAAGATATTTCAAAAGCCATAGCAGATGGGTGTAATTTTTAAATGAAACGCTTACTACTTGCACCGCTAATAGTTAGTAATTGACAGTCGATCTAAAATAAGGGGCAATTAGCTTCTTTTTATGGAAAAATTTTCCCAGAATCTTCTTAGGCTTTCTCTTTCAATATTATTTTTAAGTTTTCCTATTGGTTTTTTATTCGCAGGGATTGAATATATAAACACCAAAAAGTTTTTAACAACAAAATATGATGAATTAAATGAAAAGACAGAAGACTATATAGAGGATATGGAAGAAACTTATCCTGAAACTATAAAATATTTTCCTTCAACTAAATTGGCAGATAAATCTCCTCTTGCAACATTACTTTTAACAAAATCAACTATGAAATTATTTCAAGTTTCCGAATATCTAAAATATAAAAATTCAATTTTGGATACTACTGACGAGATATCAAAGACTGTTGATGCTTTTATAGAAGAATTAAGAATTGAATATCCCGAATTAAATAGAATACTTCCTAGATGAAACGCTTACTCTTAGCTGAGCTTTTGTTAGTTTTAATTACTCTAATTTTTGTTTCTCTAAAACCAATTTCTAGAATTTATATTGCTGATTATTTGGAAAAGATATCCTTATTTTTATTTAGAACAGTAAGCGATGAAGATTTAAATAAGTGGTATGAGAAAAGAGATAAGTATGAATTACTTGAGGAATCAGGAGGAACTGCTTACTAATTGACAGTCGATCTAAAATATTGGCAAATGGCGATTAAATATTAAGAAAATGCCAACTAGAGAAAAACTTGAAGGAAAACAAATTAATAAACGGCTGCTTAAGCATTGCCTATGCATAGTTGTCGGTACTTTAGGTTAAAGCTAAGAATTTTTTTGTAATAATCTAATGCCAGATATTACAGAGATTATCGATGCAATACCAAGAAATATCGAATAAAAAGGCTGCAAATTAATAATGCCAAAATTACCTGTATGCCATTTGATCAACCAAAAAGCATCAACTCCTAATGGTTGAAGAAAACTATAGATAGTCCCAGATATAAGAGTAATTAATAAAGGTATTGAAGAAATTGCAGCTACTTTTCTGTGTATTTTTCTTTTATTTGATTTCAAATTTTTCATTTATTTTCTTTTTATTTTGACTATTGATAGCCATAATATTCCAAAGCTTGAAGATAAAATAAAAATCCATGCCAAGCTACTAGCTAAATTATTTCCTCTACTTGATCCCTTTTTATTAAGGAACTTATGTAATTCTTTTTCGTTTTTGCATGGCATCCATTTATCTTGGTTTTTATGTATTCCTTCGCAACCAAGTTCTAAAGATCTGTTTCTAGCATCCTCCTCAGAAAGAAATGTACCCCTCATATGTGCATTCGAATAACCACTTAAATTTAGAGATAAGAGAAATAAAAAAATCAAAAATTTAAAATTTCTAAGAACAATATGCATTATTTCAAATTTAGTATGTGTATTAAGGAGAGATTTCATCAAATTTTTTTATTTTGCCATTTTTGCTAAATGAAACTACATTGTATTCCTCATAATCATGAGAATGCGAGTCGTGAGAATTTATTTCCATTCCAGGCGAACCAAGAGGCATTCCAGGGACTGCTATACCAGAGATAATTGGTTTTTCTTTAAAAAGTTTGGTGATAGATTCAATCGGCACATGTCCTTCAATTGCGTAGGTTCCTATTTTTGCAGAGTGGCAGGACCTTAAATTATTGGGAATTTTATATTGGTTTTTAATTCCCGAAACATCTTCAATAATGTTATCAACAACTTCTAATCCATTTTGGCGTAAATGATTTACCCATTTCTTACAACAACCGCACGATGCTGATCTATAAGAAACGACTTTAGGTATATCTATATTATCTTGAGTTTTAGCACTACTCTTTTCGTCATTAAATATATTTACTATGAGAAATCCAGAGAATACAAGAGTTTTTAGTAAATTCTTCTTAAAGAATGATTTCTTAAATGCCATCTCAGTAAGGGATTCCAATTTTAAAACTATTTATAAGATAATTGAAATTTTATTTGATTGTTATTTAATCAATATCAAAGCACTCATAATTGCCATTAAAAGATTTTCAATAAAACTAATAATTCCTAAAGGAGTTTTTGTATATCCGCCAACGCATGCACAATTTAATTTTAATTTATCTAAATAAACAGCTTTAAATACTGATGCCATTCCAACAATTCCTAGAATTAAAGCAATTAAAATAATTGAAGAGGGTGGTGCAGAAAGTAAAAAGCATATGCCAATTAATAATTCGCAAAAAGGATAGATATAAATCCAATTTTTAAATCGAGAAGTAATTAAATCATATTTTTTATAACTCAAACCAAAAGCTTCAATATCCATAAGCTTCAGCATCGCTAAAAGACATATTGATATGCCCATAAAAACTTGGAAGCTTTTAATCAAAGTAATAGTTATAAGAAATGAAGTACCAAATACTGCAACCAATGGTGTAAAAGACTTTAATTGCATTTTTTTAACTTTTAAGAACAGAGTCACAAATACTAGATGGATTTGCCTGCTTAACTATTCTTAGCTTTTTGATAAGAGTGTCTCGATCTATTTGATGTTTTAAATATTTAATACAAAGATTCTTTTCCCTATTTAAATAAGCTTCTGTTCTTAAACTGCTAGCAATAGAGAATAAATTAATAGCAATAATCGCTAATAAAATGCTCATTGGGTATTTTTTGATAAAAGGAAAAACTTTATTTTTCATTATTTATACTCTTTATTTTAATCTAAATAGCATAGCAATATTTTAAATTTCGCAGCCGCGATATGAAGGGTTCTCTTCACACTTAAGTTTCCAATAAATTACTTTAATATTTGCTCCATTATCTATATCGTTAATAGTCCTAAAGTATTTAGGAATGATTGTATAAGGAACTCTTTTATTCATGATTTCCTCCTTCTTACTACACCTATGTTCTAACTACCAACGCATATCATTTATGAGTATCAAAATGTACGGTTTAAGGAAGAATAAAGTACGGGTAGAGGACCAAATTTTGAGACTGTTATTTAATTACCAGTCCTAGGATTAATACATGGTTGTCATGAGGCAGTTGCAGGCATATAACTGAAGCCAACCATAAATTATTTGAGATAAAGTCGAGAGAGAGATATCACTCATCAATCAGTAAATAGATGATTGACAGTGGATCTAAAATATTTAAAAACAAATTCATTATCTTGTGTGAAAAATTATCTAATATCAGGTTTGGTTGATGACTACAGAATAAAGATAAATCTTTTCGCTATTTCTCCTAATCATGCAATAAAAGTGTTTCAGCAGAAGTATCCAGAAGCAACCGATATTTATGTGATACAAGATCTATTTAAAGGGAATAAATGACTTAATAGAACTTTGGGATTTATTAGCAGTCAGAAATACCATAAATAATGTCTGCGATAATGCAGTGATCTGATCCACTAGTTAGGTAGAAATCGTTTTGGACTAGGTTGTTTTTAATTTGCTCTTGGGTCATAAGATAACCATTATCTGCCTTAACTTGGCTTGGGCTTATTAGTGCGATTACCAATCCTGTACCAATTACTGATAAAGCAGTAAATTTCTTAAAAAGATTTGTTTTTTTCATTTGACTAAATAAATTACGTTACATCTTTATGTTGTTCTGAATCTTATTTAGTGATTCCAATTCAGAATCAATAAATTAATTAATAGTCATTAATAGATTATTGATTGGATTAGAGGTATTCACTATGATTCCTGTTAATTAACTCTTTATTTTTGAGAAGGTTTCTACTCCCATTACTAGCTGCTCTCGCTCTACCTACTACTGTTAATGCAGCTAAAATTAACTGTAATTCTCCTGTTTGGAAAAATAAACCGCAATGCAAAAATGAATCTGTAAGAAAAAAGGTAAAAACAATACTTGATGAAGAAACAGGTTTAATGGTTATAGAAATGGAAGCAGATATACCTTGGAGATCGACATCTAATCCAAAAATTCCTTATAAAAATATAGTTAAGCTTACGTCGAGCTTTGACGGAAGTTCGGAATATGTTGTTTTTGATAGAGACTACATAAGAGGTGCATTTAGTAGATTTACTGTTTTAACTAAATGGAGTTCAGATTATTTAAGTGCAACATATTTTTTAGAAAATGATTGTTCCTATGTTTTTAATACATGTTTTGGTGGTATTTCTGATTCTGGTGAATTAGATTCTCCAATTGAATTAAAATTCAATAACCGAAATTACACATTATATGGAGAGGATGGTCAATTCTCATTACCCAATGATTTTATTGAACAAGTAAAAAATACAAGATCATATACCGGGCTCTCGGTAAGAGGTAACAATAGAATTATTCCTATCGGAGAAGTTACTGTTGAGAAATTATCTGAGTTGTATAAAAAAGTTTTAAAAAAATGGACAATACCAGAAATTAACTTCAAAGCTAAAAATATAAAATTAAAACCATCAATTAAAGAGATAGCAGGAAATACACTTCCAAAAGTTGTGACTGTAAGGTCAAGCAGAGGTCAAGGTACGGGCTTTTTTATAAATGATGAGGGTTTACTAATTACAAATAGACATGTAATTGGCGCTGGAAAAAAAATTGATATCCAAATAGAAACTGCTACTGGATCAGAATTAACTGCGAAAACCATTTATGTAAGTAGAAAAGATGACTTTGCAATTCTTAAGGTTCAAGGGGAGATTTTTCCCGAGGCTCTTCCAATTTGTTATGCAACCTATCCTACTGCTGGAGAAGAAGTAATAGCTATTGGTTCACCGAGGGGATTAACAAATACAATTACTAGAGGAATTGTAAGTGCATTTAGGAGATCAGGAAATTATTCAGAGGGTTTTGCTACAACTGGCACCTCATTAATACAAACTGATGCTGCAATAAATCCAGGTAATAGTGGTGGTCCTTTATTAAATGAGAATGGAGAAGTTATTGGTATAAATACTTTCGGAGCAACCTCATCTGGTGGGTCTCAAGGTTTAAATTTTGCTGTTTCAATGATTGATGTACTTCAGCAATTAAATGTTAGAAAACCTGATCTAAAAAATATAAATGAATCATCTATAAATGAATGTGGAAATATTAAATTGTGATTCTCCAGTTAGGGGAAATAAGCCTAGATGTAATTAATAAGGGATCTGCCGTCCAGCTATAGAAGCCCGCATCCAACCCCTATCTATTAAATTAATCAGCTCTAAACTTTTGGCAGAAATTTGTGAGGTGTCGTATTTACGTATAGGCAAAGATGATTACCCCCATGCCACCCCATCGAAAACCACTCATAGATAACTAATCAATTAAAACTTAAAACAAATGGACAGAACACAACAAATTAAGGATGCTCATCCTTGGCTTTCCTACGAAGAAGTAGTGAAGGTAATTCTCTATCATCATCATCAGGGTTCAATGTGGATTCATAACCTTCAGAGAGACAAGCTTGAGAGGTCGATGGAAGCGTTCACAAAGCTTCTTAAATCAAAGAGCATGAAAGCCCTTAAACCCTTTGTAGAGTACGTTCTAGGCGTCTACTACAGGGGTGTAGATAAGTATGGTAATCAGACAGAAGTAAACAAAGAGTCCTTCGAGAATAGATGGCATAAAGCAAGAACAATTTTACTAACAAGCAAATAAGTTTATTGACCTCCAACCTTTACTAATGATATAAATATTAGTACACTTGTACTAACTAATCATGGAGGACTGGCAGGAATGGGAATACTTCGATTATCACGGAGAACTGAGAAGCAAACGCACAAAGATTTGCATTACTTGCACTCACTTTCGTTACAGCACGACAGATCAATGTGTAACTATCTTGACCTGTCCCTTTCACCAGAAGCTTATTCCTCAAGGAGATCATTTAGTTAAGGGCTGTACTTACTGGAGGAAAGATAGTCGAATATTTGCTCCAGAAGCAGCTTAAGGATCTGGCACGTAGTTCAGTAGAGAGAGTATTAAACCTTTTCTATAACTAGGTTTTATATCTCTAGCTGGTATAGATTATTAAAACTGCTGGTATAAAAGACTGTCTAACTCCTTAAAAAGCATTGCAAATACTGGGTTTATTGAACTCAGCAAAAAGTTTGCTCCAAGCGATCTGTTTCTATATTTTTCTAAACTTTCTTCGACCAACTATCTTCGATAAACTAAATAAAATGCTTTGGATTTAGCTGGCTTATGAAAAAGTTAACATAATGCCATACCAGCATCATACCAGCAGCACAATTTCCCGAAAATTATAGACTATGACTGAACCTAACTACTGGCTAATGAAAAGTGAACCAGACGCTTACAGTATTGATACTTTAAAAAAAGATGGAGTTACTTTATGGGATGGCATCCGAAATTATCAGGCGCGCAATTTTATGAGAAGAATGTCTCTTGGAGATAAAGTATTTTTTTACCATTCAAATTGCAAACCTCCTGGAATAGTTGGATTTATGGAGGTTATCGATCTAAATATTATTGACCCAACTCAATTCCAAAAAGAATCTAAATATTATGATCCTAAATCAAGTCAAGAGGAACCAAGATGGGATTGTGTGAAAGTCAAATATCTATTTAAAGCAAATAAATTTTTAAGCTTAACTGAATTAAAAATTTTATTTAATGAGGAGGAACTGTTATTAGTTAAGAAAGGTAATAGATTATCTATTATTCCAATAAAAAAAGAAATAGCTAAATTGATCTTAGAGAAAATTAAATAAAGTTAATTCTTGATTAGTTATCAAAATCCATAGAAAACATTTTACCTATATAAAGCCTTGTGAGATCCCTATTTTGAAATCCTTTTTGCATCAAAAAGCCAGCAATTGCTGCTTGTAAGATTCTATATTGATCCCAATTAGGATGTTCCTCAACAAATTTATTCATAGCTTGTTGAAGGTTTTCATGAAGGTCACATTTAAAGCTAATTATTTCTTCTTTATTGTTGATATTTTTTTGTTTAACATCACAATTTAATTCTTGCATAATTCAAATAGGGGGAAAAGATCAATAGGGCATGGGATCAGTTTTCTCTAAAAAAAGTAAATAGTCAACTTTTTAATATTTATATATGTCTCATTCGTATTAGAGATGAGACCCCTTAAGAAGACTAAGTTTCTATAGAAATTTGTCTGAATAACATAAATCTCATTAAGTAATATAAAAATTGCTTAAAATTACAAGTTTTCCACATAAGGTTGATCTGCAAATATTTTTTTAGAAATTAGCTGTGGAAAAGATGTTAAAAAAGATTTTTAGATCGGGGAATTTTTTCAAAAAATTTCCAATTTAATTAATTTTTCAATCCATTGATTCCCACATTTTTTTTATTTCATAAAATAAATTTTCAGCTATTGGTATAGGCCAATACATTTCAAATGATCGAGTTTGTTCTGAGCTTTCAAATATTAGTCTTAAATTCCATCCATATTTTTTACCCTCCAATTCTGCGTACCAGGGTAATTGTTCTATTTCTAAATTAATAAACTCTTCGTCCATTAATTCATCCTTTATTTCCAACAATTGATTATTCAGTTTTATAAGTAATTTATATAGCAATTCGAATTCATGTTTCTGTAACTCAATAGCCCAATTATTTACACCAATCAAAAAACAAAATTTACCTTTTTTAGTATCTTTAATTAATCTCCAATTATTTTCTTCAAATGACAAAGCTAACCTGGAAGTAAATCTGGTTGATCTTGTTCATCGCTTAATTCAATAATTGATCTTTGAACTGGTTTAATAGCTGATTCTTCTAATAAACCATCAAAATCGTCAAACCTTCTTTGTTTAGCTCTAAAAGCAATTCTTACAGTTGTTAAGTATCTATTTGTAGATTTCCTTATTAAACTTTCGCCTCTTTTTGCAAGATCATTATGATCCATATTGGAATTATTCGATACGTTCATAAAAAAATATTTTTAAATATACAATATAGTTTACATTAATATTAACATCATTAAAATTATAAATTTTCAAACGAACTTAAAAAAATAATAAGAAATCTGTTATGGAAAATAATTGTTCAGGAACCCTTGCTCTTGATTTAGGAAATACTAATACTGTATTAGCTTTTCAAGCGGAGAAAGATAGAGATTTTATTTTAATAGAAATACCAGGTATTACGTCTTCTCCTGGAGTCATCCCATCAGTAGTTTGGTTCGAAGGTGGAGATAATGTTGGAAGGATAGGATTATCTGCATTGAAAAAGAAAAATTTATCTTATTCAGAAAAATATTTTCATTCAAATTTTAAAAGATTAATTGGTAATCCTATTGAAAGGCAAAAAAAGAAAGTTTTAAGTCCCATAGAATCAGGTGAAAAATTTTTCAAAATTCTTTGGGAAAACATTCCACTAGAATTTAACATTAAAAGGCTGGTTTTAACAGCCCCAATTGACACTTATAAGGGTTACAGAAAGTGGTTAATAAGTCTATGTGAAAGTTTACCTATTAATGAGGTAGCACTTGTTGATGAACCAACTGCAGCCGGGATAGGAATGAATGTTCCACTAGGTTCAATTATTATGATTATCGATATTGGTGGGAGTACTATCGATATGAGCGTAATCAAAACACAAGGTGGGGAAGGTAAATCTGCACCTATTGCAGAACTATTAAAGTTCCAAGGAAAGGATGTAAGTGCAATATCAAAGCAAAAATTAAGATGTGCTGAAATAATAAGCAAATCGGGTTCAAAAGTCGGAGGTAAAGATATAGATCAGTGGATTGTTAATTACTTTTTACCATCAAATCAAGATGAGAGGAATTTTTCCATAGCAGAAAAATTAAAATGTAAGCTTAGTGGCCAAGAAATTGAATCTGAGAGAAAATACCTTATCTCTTTATTTACAGCAGAGAACGAAGAAAAAGAATTTTTCATTAGTAAAGAAATTTTTGAAAAGATTATGATGCAGAATAATCTTTTGAGTCACTTAAATTCCCTACTTAAGGATTTATTAAATGAGGCTAGAGGAAAATTTTTTAATTTAGATGATTTAAACTCTGTGATTTTGGTTGGAGGAGGAACACAAATTCCATTAATAAAAAAGTGGATCACTAATAAGATGTCAGGAATACAAATCAATTCTCCACCACCGATTGAATCAATAGCAATTGGAGCTCTTGCTATGACTCCTGGAGTAAAGATTAAAGATATCTTAATTAAAGGCTTATCAATTAGATTATTTAATAAAAGAGAACAAAAACATTTCTGGCATCCAATTTTTTATAAAGGGCAAACATGGCCTACAGAAAAACCATTTGAGTTAATTCTTCAAGCCAGTAAAGATGGTCAGAACATTTTCGAGATAATTATTGGAGAAACTAAAACGAAGAGAAATTTTGATGTAATTTTTGAGAATGGATTACCAAAGTTATCAGAATCTCAAAATGAAGAAGAGGTTTTTAAATGGAATAAAAAACCTCTTCAAATAAATGTGAACAATGAGTGTAAAATTGGAGAAGATAGCTTAAAACTTTATTTCAGCATTAAAAAGGATTCATCTCTTTATCTCAGATGTCTAGATATTTATGAAAAAGAATTAGGTGTATTTAATTTAGGAAATATCTTTTAAATTTTATCCAAGTAGACACCATCTTCTCCATCAACTTCTTTTAAACTTAAATAAACAATTTCCTTTTTGCTAGTCGGAACTTTTCTTCCGCAAAAATCAGGCTGAATTGGTAATTCTCTATGACCTCTATCAATCATTACCAATAACATAATACTTTTTGGTCTTCCCCATAAAAGAAGAGCCTCAATTGCAGCTCGAATTGTTCTTCCTGTATAAATGACATCATCAATTAAAACAATATCTTTTTTTTCTATAGATGTAGGAAAATCAGTTGCCTCTATTAAACGAGTTCCAACTCTATTTTGATCATCTCTATAAAAAGTTGGGTCAATTATTCCTTTTTTTACATCAACGCCTGTTTTATCCAACATTTCTTTTCTCAAAACTTCAGCGAGATGAACTCCTCTCGTAGGGATACCAACCAATAAGAGATTTTCTAAATTTGAGATCTTTTCTATAATTTCGAAAGTTAGTCTAGAGAAAGTTTTTCTTAGCTCATCTTCAGTAAGTATTATGATTTTTTTATCTGGTTTGGACATGATTCATCTAAAAATTAACTTTATTCAATATCCTTAATAAATTAGCAAAAGCTAACTAAATTACATATAAATTGTATGGAACAGCTTTTACGGCTAAATTAAAGATTACTTCTTTAAAACCATGCATTTTAATTAAGAGATGTCAAAGTTTAGCAGCAAGAATATAAATAAAACAAAAGTTCCTGAGAGTCCAGTGGTTCTAGCAATTCTGGACGGATGGGGACATCGTGAAGAGAATTTAGATAATGCCATAAAAAATGCCAATACTCCTATAATGGATTCTTTATGGCACGCTTATCCTCATACTCTTATTAATGCGAGCGGAGCTGATGTAGGTTTACCCAATGGTCAAATGGGTAATTCCGAAGTAGGGCATCTCACGATTGGATCAGGGAGAATCATTCAACAAGAACTTGTAAGAATTACAAATGTTGTGAAAAACAACCAATTAACTCAAGTAAATGAGTTAAAGGAAATGGCTAATTCAATTAAGAAAAAAAAGGGTACCTTACACATAACTGGTCTATGTTCAGATGGAGGGGTTCATAGCCACATTGATCACTTATTAGGATTAATAAAATGGGCTTCAGAAGAACATATAGAAAAAGTAGCTATTCACATTATTACCGATGGTAGAGATACTCCAGCAAAAAGTGCTTATAAATACATAAGACAAATAGAAGATTGCATAAAGAAATTTAAAGTAGGAGAAATAGCATCTATATGCGGAAGATATTGGATAATGGATAGAAATTTAATATGGGAAAGAACAGAAAAAGCTTTTGTAAATTTAACTGATCCAAATGGCAAAAAAATTGACATTTCCCCTGCAGATTATTTAAATAAAAGTTATAACGCAAATATTACAGATGAATTCTTAGAGCCTATAAGAATATCTAAAGACTTTTTAAAAGATGAAGATAGTTTAATTTGTTTTAACTTCCGACCTGATAGGGCCAGACAAATAATAAAAGCTCTTTCGGAAAAAGAATTTGATAATTTTAAAAGAAAAAGTATCCCTGATGTAGATATATTAACTTTCACTCAATACGAAGCAAATTTACCAGTTAAAATAGCTTTTCCTCCTGAGTCTCTCAATAACTTTATTGGCCAAATAGTTTCAGAAAATGGACTTAAGCAATACAGAACAGCAGAGACCGAAAAATATCCACATGTTACTTATTTTTTTAATGGAGGAGTAGAAGTCCCCTCGCCAGGAGAACAAAGACATTTAATTCCTTCGCCAAGAGTTGCAACTTATGATATGGCACCGGAAATGTCTGCCGAAGAATTAACTATTAGTTGCTCAAATGCTATAAAAACTGGACAGTATTCTTTTGTAGTTATAAATTTTGCTAATCCTGACATGGTTGGACATACAGGTAATATGGCCGCAGCTATAAAGGCCATCGAAACCGTCGATAGATGTATAGGTAAGATAGTAAATGCTACAGGAGAAATGGGAGGCAGTATTCTTATTACTGCAGATCATGGCAATGCTGAACTGATGAAAGGTCCTGATGGAGAACCCTGGACAGCTCACACTATTAATAAAGTCCCCTTAATTTTTATTGAAGGTGAGAAAAGAAAAATTCCAAATATGGGAAATGAGATTTATTTGAGAGAAAATGCTGGATTAGCAGATATTGCTCCAACATTATTGCAATTATTAAATCTTCCTATTCCAAAAGAGATGACAGGAAAATCACTTATTAAAGAAATCGAATTAAAAGGATTTAATAAAGTCGTTCAACATGTTTAAATTAGATATATAACAAATACAAAATATGAGTCAAATATTTACTTGGATATGGGTTAGTTCTGGAATACTACTAATACTTTTAGTTCTACTTCATAGTCCCAAAGGCGATGGTATGGGAGGAATAGCAGCTAGTGGAAGCTCAATGTTTACTAGCGCCAGCAGCGCTGAAGCATCCCTAAACAAAATAACATGGACCATTTTAATTATATTTTTATCTCTCGCAATCATTCTTAGTGCAGGTTGGATATAGAAATATTCAATTTAACTATCTTTAAAATAAATCAATAAATAAGAAAGGGATTGTCAAAACAATCCCTTTAAAACTAAAAATTTTAGTTATTTAATAGTCGAAGTCTCCCCCCATTCCTGGAGCTCCAGCAGGTGCTGCATCTTTTTTCTCTGGCAAATCAGCGACTATGCATTCAGTGGTAAGTACCATTCCTGCTATAGATGCTGCATTCTGTAATCCTGAACGAGTAACTTTTGCAGGATCAACTATTCCAGCTGCAGACATATCTACATAATCTCCAGTAGCTGCATTAAATCCATCATTGAATGGTTTTGATTTAACATTTTCAGCAATTACTGCTCCATTTGAACCGGCATTTTCGGCAATTCTCATGAGCGGAGATGTTAATGAGGCCTCAACAATGTTAGCTCCTATTAATTCCTCTCCAGATAAAGCTTTATCAGCCCATTCCTTAAGAATCGGAGCCAAGTGAGCTAAAGTCGTACCACCTCCGGGAACAATTCCCTCTTCAACAGCAGCTTTTGTTGCATTAATAGCATCTTCTAAACGAAGTTTTTTATCCTTCATTTCAGTTTCAGTAGCTGCACCGACTTTGATAACTGCAACACCTCCAGCCAGCTTAGCTAAACGTTCCTGAAGTTTTTCTTTATCGTAGGAAGAGTCCGTTTCATCCATTTGCTTTTTAATCTGATCGCATCTTGCAGTAACAGCCTTTTCATTACCCTCAGCGACAATAGTTGTTGTCTCTTTGTTGATAGTGATTCTTCTACCGGTGCCTAACATCTCTAAAGTTGCGTTTTCTAATTTTAAGCCTGCATCTTCAGTAATTAGTTGACCATTGGTTAAAACAGCCATATCTTCAAGCATTGCTTTTCTTCTATCCCCAAATCCTGGAGCCTTAACTGCAGCAACATTAAGTACACCTCTTAATCTATTTACTACTAAAGTTGCTAAAGCTTCTTTTTCAATATCTTCTGCGATGATCACTAGTGGCTTTCCTGTTTTAGCTATTTGCTCTAGAACTGGTACTAAATCTTGTACTAAAGCGATTTTTTTATCAGTGAGTAAAATGTAAGGCTCATCTAAAACTGCCTCCATACGCTCAGTATCTGTCGCAAAATATGGAGAAATGTAACCTTTATCAAATCTCATTCCTTCAGTAACTTCCAACTCAGTGGTCATTGATTTTCCCTCTTCGAGAGAAATAACACCCTCTTTGCCAACTTTATCCATTGCGTTGGCAATCATTTCGCCAACTTCCTCATCATTACCTGCCGCTATAGTTCCACATTGAGCTATAGCAGTGCTATCACTAATCGGCTTTGAATTCTCTTCAATTTTGCCAACCAAGAATTCTGTAGCTTTATCAATACCTTTTTTAAGCGTAATTGCGTTAGCACCAGCTGCTACGTTTCTTAAGCCAGCTTTTACCATTGCATGAGCTAAAACAGTCGCGGTGGTGGTACCATCACCTGCAGCATCATTTGTCTTTGAAGCAGCTTGTCTGATTAGAGCAACACCAGTATTTTCAATATGGTCCTCTAATTCAATTTCTTTTGCGATTGTTACCCCATCATTAATGATTTGAGGGGCCCCAAATTTTTTCTCTAAGACAACATTTCTTCCTTTTGGTCCAAGCGTTACAGCTACAGACTCAGCAAGGATATCAATGCCTCTTTCAAGCGCTCTACGAGCTTGCTCGTTGTAAATAATTCTTTTAGCCATGTTAGGCAAGTAATTTAATAATAAGTTTTAATAATTTTTGAAACAAATAAATTAGCCAACTACAGCTAATATATCCTTTTCTGAAAGTAAGACGTACTCATCTCCTCCCAATTTGATGTCAGTTCCAGCATATTTGCTGTATAAGACTTTATCGCCAATACTCACTTCGGGAGTTTGTCGAGAACCATCGTCGTTGAGCTTCC
The DNA here is from genome assembly GCF_000011465.1 of Prochlorococcus marinus subsp. pastoris str. CCMP1986. Lineage (NCBI taxonomy): Bacteria > Bacillati > Cyanobacteriota > Cyanophyceae > Synechococcales > Prochlorococcaceae > Prochlorococcus > Prochlorococcus marinus. Next base: position 1,375,478 of record NC_005072.1, read on the forward strand.
CAGGGCCGACCTGAGCAACTTCTCCTACCTGTGGTTTTTCTTTAGCTGAGTCGGGCAAAAGGATGCCACCAGCAGTTTTTTCCTCAGATTCGGAAACTTTGATAAATATTCTATCTCCCAGTGGTTTGACTGTAGAGACTGTAAGTGAAACAGCTGCCATAGATTAATGGTGGATCATAAATGCGACGCAATGCGTCAAAAGTCTGGTGAGAGTATTACTCAAACCGTATGGTAAATAACATAATCTGTTAAGCAGCAATTAAACCACTCTTTAACTGTGCGGTTGGCCGAACCCAGTTAACGAATATACCCTCGGGATGGTAATATTTCGCATTATGAGCTGTTCTAAAATCAGCTAATCCTCACCAAGTCAATAAAAAATGGTAGCAACTCCATCAACTTCAGCACCAGCAAAAGGTGTAGTACGTCAAGTCATAGGTCCAGTTCTGGATGTAGAATTCCCAGCTGGTAAATTACCAAAAATTTTGAATGCTTTACGAATAGAAGCCAAAAATCCAGCAGGGCAAGACATAGCGCTCACCGCAGAGGTTCAACAACTACTTGGGGATCATAGAGTAAGGGCTGTTGCTATGAGCGGCACAGATGGCCTTGTAAGAGGCATGGAGGCGACTGACACAGGTGCTCCAATATCAGTTCCTGTAGGAGAGGCGACTTTAGGAAGAATATTTAACGTATTAGGTGAACCAGTAGATGAACAAGGTCCAGTAAATACTTCAGATATCGCGCCAATTCATAGATCAGCCCCTAAATTAACTGATTTAGAAACTAAGCCTAAAGTTTTCGAAACTGGAATTAAAGTCATCGACTTATTGGCCCCTTATAGGCAAGGTGGAAAAGTTGGTTTGTTTGGAGGAGCTGGGGTAGGTAAAACAGTACTAATACAAGAGTTAATTAATAACATTGCCAAAGAGCATGGTGGTGTATCAGTTTTTGGAGGAGTTGGTGAAAGAACGAGAGAAGGGAATGATTTGTACGAAGAATTTAAGGAGTCAGGTGTCATCAATGCAGATGATTTATCTCAATCTAAAGTTGCGTTGTGCTTCGGCCAAATGAATGAGCCCCCAGGTGCAAGAATGAGAGTCGGCTTATCGGCATTAACTATGGCTGAACATTTTAGAGATGTAAACAAGCAAGATGTGCTTCTTTTTGTAGATAATATATTTAGATTTGTACAAGCTGGCTCTGAAGTCTCTGCTCTGTTAGGAAGAATGCCTTCTGCTGTTGGGTATCAACCAACTCTAGGAACTGATGTTGGAGCATTACAAGAGAGAATTACATCAACTTTAGAGGGTTCCATTACATCAATTCAAGCAGTATATGTTCCAGCGGATGATTTAACTGATCCTGCTCCCGCTACAACTTTCGCACACTTAGACGCTACAACCGTTCTTGCTAGAGGTCTCGCTGCAAAGGGTATTTATCCAGCAGTTGATCCTCTAGATTCAACCAGCACGATGCTTCAACCCTCAGTAGTCGGTGATGAACATTACAAGACAGCTCGCGCGGTTCAATCAACCTTACAAAGATACAAAGAGCTCCAGGATATTATCGCGATTCTTGGATTAGATGAATTATCTGAAGAAGATAGATTGACAGTAAGCAGAGCGAGAAAAATTGAAAAATTCTTATCTCAGCCTTTCTTCGTAGCAGAAATCTTCACAGGAATGTCTGGTAAATATGTCAAACTAGAAGATACAATTGCTGGCTTTAATATGATATTAGCTGGTGAACTGGATGATTTACCCGAACAAGCTTTTTACTTGGTAGGTAATATCGATGAAGTAAAAGCAAAGGCAGAAAAAATAAAAGAAGAAAAATAAATTATCAACTTTCATAAATAATTTTAATCTCTTTAAAAATTTAAATTCATGGCAATTTCACTCAAGGTTTTAGCTCCAAATCAGAATGTTTACGAAGGTGATGCTGAAGAGGTAATTCTTCCAAGCACCACTGGTCAAATTGGGGTACTCCCTGGACATATATCTTTAGTAACGGCTATCGATATTGGTGTCTTAAGACTAAGAATGAATTCCAAATGGAAATCTATAGCTTTAATGGGTGGCTTTGCTGAAATAGAGTCAGATGAAGTTATAGTTCTTGTTAACAGCGCTGAAATTGGGTCCGAAATTAATATCCAAAATGCTGAAGATGCTCTTAAAAAAGCAAAATCCGCAATTAGTAAATTTCCCGAAAATGAGAAAAGCTCAGAAAAGATTAAAGCCCTTAATGAAGTCTCAAAAGCTGAGGCAAGAATTCAAGCTTCAAAAAACTAAATTTTAAGCAGTCCCACAGAAAGCGACTTCAGGAAATTTAAGCTTTGCTTCTTCCAATTTTTTCGTTTTACCTTCTTCTTGCCAGTAATTAATTACTTCAGTAGCTTTATTCAATATTTCAACTCTTTCATTATCTGTAATCCAACTTTTATTCTCTAATTCGCTCTTTAATTTTTCCCATGCGTCATCTCTTGGCCAAAAATAGTAAGCAGTTAATGGACTTGAACCTCCTCCAACTATTTGATCTACTGCCAATGCGACATTATCAGGTAACCATAAGATTTTGATAATAAATCTACCCTCATCTGGTTTTGGAGTATAGCCTGTGGGAACTCCATCTTCATCAATTTTAGCAGCCGCTAAAACGGCGTTTGCTCCCATCATCCCTGCATTTGGTGAGGTTATTTTTGATTTTTGAGAAACATTTTTTTGTTCTTGCTGCTCCTTAGCATTCTCATTACCCTTATCTGATGAAGTCATTCAGTAATATTAGATTTATTTTTATAATTTATCAGTTAATGGTCACTAATTGATCATTTTGATCAAAAATTCTTGCTTTTATTTATTGATTATCACTAAAAGTTAATCTTATCTTTCTCTTGATACTTCATAAAAATCATAAATTTTTGCCTCTAAAGAATCCCAAAGATCTTTAGGAATATCATTTTCTTCTGCAAACATTCCAAGTTGACTAGCCAAGCCTCTTGCTTGAGATAATTTAGAATCATAAGAACTAGTTTTATCCATGTTAAAATTTTTAATTATCTTAAAAAATTAAATCTATTAACTGTAAAAGTCAAATATTCAATACTCTAAATCAGAAATTTCTTTAAGTGCGGCGAAGCTAAGAATTTCTGGCTCTTTTTCATTTACAAGGACATCATCTTCTATTCTTATTCCTATACCTTTCCATTTTTCTTCAATAGTAGGTTGACCTTCTGGAACGGGAATTCTGTCACTTATGTAAATACCTGGTTCGACAGTAAGTATCATCCCATTCTGTAAGGGAACATCATATTCTCCCATCCTATATGCACCAACATCGTGAACATCTAAACCAAGCCAATGTCCAGTTCTATGCATATATAAATGTTTATAAGATCCGTTTTCAATTATTCCATCAGTATCTCCTCTTAATAGTCCAATTTCTTTTAATCCCTCTACCAGAATTCTCAAAGCAATATTATGAACGTTAGTAGAATTAGATCCTTTAACAGAATTTTTGATTGCATTTTTTTGTGCTTCTAAAACAATTTCATAAATAAGTTTCTGCTCCTTAGAAAATTTACCACCGATAGGAAAAGTTCTTGTAATATCACCATTGTAATAATCAATTAATGAACAACCTGCATCTACTAATAATAAATCCCCATTATTCAGCTCAGAGTTATTTAATGTGTAATGCAAAATGCATGCATTATCACCTGAAGCAACGATAGAGTTATAAGCAGGACCTCTTGCACCTTTTTCTAAAAAGAATCCTTCTATTAATCCTTGAATTTGTCTTTCATTTTTCTTTGATGAAATAGATTCCCTTACTAATTCATGGGCTTCAGCTGAAATTTGAGTAGCCTCTCTCATTCTATTTATTTCAAAATCACTTTTAATTAAGCGCATTTCATTGAGATATATTTCAGGCGATTTTATAGAATTTGCTCCTATTCCTACCCTTGACCTAGCTTCTTGTTGTTGAGAAAATATTTCCAAAACAATTTTTTCAACTTTGCTATGTTTACCAATTGAATAAACAATCTCTTCTGATTCACCGATATAAACTGGAAGCAGATCCTTAAACTCATTAATTGAATGAGCTTTATCAGCCTTAAATTCTCTTTCGGCACCTTCTATTCCCCACCTAAAGCCATGCCATACCTCACCTAAAATATCCTTTGGAGCAACAAACAAAATAAACCTTTCCCCTTTTGGCTTATGAGATAAGAAAAGAGCAATAGAATCAGGCTCATCAAAGCCAGTCAGATACCAAAAATTACTGTCTTGTCTAAAAGGATATTCACAATCTGCATGATGCCTAACCAAGCTAGAACTTGGAATAATAGCAGCTTTGCCATTTAATTTTTTGAAGAAAATTTCTCTTCTTTCTTCAAATACTCTACAGTCAGGTTTAAACATAAAATTTTGGATTGGCGAATTTTATAAAAAAATGGAAGAATGAATTAGAAGATATTTAAAAACTAATCTTTTTAATGGAACCAAATGTCTACATTCTAATTTTACTTATAATTATAATTTTAGTAGGTTCAGCATGTTGTTCAGGAGTAGAAGCAGCTTTTTTAGCAGTCAATTCAATAAGGATTTTAGAATTAGCATCAAAACAAAAACCCAAGAGTTCTGCAAATCAACTACTTAAACTTAGAAAACATCTTGGGAGAACTTTAACTGTAATTACCATAACTAATAATGGGTTTAACATAATTGGTAGTCTCCTTTTAGGAGTCTATGGGGCACTAATAATTAAAAGTAGTTTGGGATTAACATTATTTTCAATCGCTTTTTATGTATTAGTTGTATTACTTGGCGAAGTACTTCCAAAAGCATTAGGTACAAGATTTTCCCTACAAATAGCCATGTTTTCTGTTCCTATTTTGAGGATGTTAAATAGTTTAATGAGGCCATTTTTATTATTAATAGAACAATTATTTCCTGTTATAACTGCGGAGAACGAAATATCGACTGATGAAGCAGAGATTAGACAAATGGCGAAAATAGGCTCACAGAAGGGATTTATAGAGGCTGATGAAGCAGAAATGATACTTAAGGTTTTTCAATTAAATGACTTAAAAGCGAAAGATTTAATGATCCCAAGAGTGTCAGCGCCTAGTCTTGATGGGTCCTCAAATCTTGATGAAATTTCCAAACTTATAATTTCAAATAATTCTCCATGGTGGGTTGTTTTGGGAGATAAAGTTGACAAAATACAAGGGATAGCTAAACGTGAGAACTTACTAACTAGTCTTATCAAAGGAGAAAATAAAAAATTAATATCTGAATTATGTGATCCTGTCGACTACATCCCGGAAATGATAAAAGTAGACAAGTTGTTAACAAGATTTGACAAGGATCATAAAGGAGTGAAAGTAGTAGTAGATGAATTTGGAGGATTCGTGGGAATAATCGGATCAGAAGCTGTGCTCTCGGTATTGGCAGGTTGGTGGAAAGAATAAAAATGAAGCAAATTAATATTGATAAAAGTTATTTACTTTTGAAAAAATGGTGGGAAAGTATTGATCTTACAAACTATGAAAAATGTAATTTAAACAATGAAATTATTTCTTTAAATCAACAACTTTTCAGACTTAACGAAAAGCAATTAAGAATTGGAATATATGGCAAAGCAGGAGTTGGTAAATCCTCTATTTTGAATTTAATATTAAATAAAAACGTATTTAAGACAGGCATTATAAATGGGACCACAAAAAATATTGAAAGGGAAGAGTGGAATTTCAAGCATCAAAGTCTAAGAACAATCGAATTAATTGATGCTCCAGGCTTTGATTTTTGTGACATCAAAGATCCAGAAAATATATTCTCGCAAATCAATAGTTCAGAACTAATTTTATTTACAATAACTGGAGATATAAACAGAAATGAAGTATCTCAAATCAATTCATTTATTAAGAATGGGAAAAAAATTATTCTTGTTTTTAATAAAATTGATATGTGGGAAGGGCATGATTTAAAAGAAATTTTAAAAAATATAAGGTTAAAACTTCCACAATATATAAAAATCCCGATAATAATAAATTCGAAAAATAATATTAGGAACCAGTTAAGTGAGTTAATTAATAATTATGGAGAAAGTCTATTGACTTTAAACTCTCTTCAATTAGCTGATAAATTATTCTTAAAAATAAAAGAACAAAGATTAAAAAAAAGACAACGCGAAGCTCAATCGATTATAGGTAAATTTGCAACAATAAAAGCATCAGGTGTAGCATTGAATCCATTGATTTTGCTTGATATTGCAGGAGGTTTTGCATTAGATACTGCATTAGTTAGTGAGTTGAGCAAAGTTTATGGATTAAATCTTAAAGGTGAATCAGTACGAAAAATCATCAAAAAGATTTCTATAAATAATATCTTCCTTGGAGCCACTCAAGTTGGTATAAATACATCTTTTAATTTATTGCGTAAAATTTTCTTGGCCACTGCTCCTTTTACAAATGGTTTATCATTATTACCCTACGGACCTATTGCTATTGTACAAGCAGCTATATCGGTTCGCTCAACAAAAATAGTTGGTAAATTAGCCGCTAAAGAAATATTTAGAAAAAGTAAAGGATATCTTTTAGATCCATCTCACATAATCAAAAAAATCGCAATTAAAGAACCTGAGATTTTTGATTATACAAAGATTTATTTATCTAGTAAAAAGTTAGATAATAATTTTTCTATTTTTCTACCTTGAAATTTGATACTAAAAATCGAATTGCCTTATTTGGGACTAGTGCAGATCCACCAACCATTGGTCACAAAAAAATACTTGAAGAATTATCAAACATTTATTCTTGTGTTATTGCTTATGCAAGTGATAATCCAAAAAAAAAGCATAAAGAAAATATTTTCTTTCGAAACCTTTTATTAAAATCACTTATAAAAGATATAAATAATCCTAAAATCATTTTTAATCAAAAAATAAGTAGCCAATGGGCTATCGAATCTATTGAAGAATGTCAAAAAAATTATCCCTCTAGTAAAGTAGATTTTGTAATAGGAAGTGATTTAATTACGGAAATTTTCTCATGGAAAAATTTTGATAAGATTATTCATGCAGTTAAATTACTTATCATCAAAAGGGAAGGATATCCAATTGAATCTAAGACTCTTAAAATGTTAAAAATTAATAAAGTTATCTTTGAAATTTCTTCATTAAACATTCCCAATATTTCTAGTTCAATGGTTAGATTAAATAATAATTATTCTGATTTACCTGAATCATTAATCGATATAGTGAAGAAGAATAACTTATATAAAACGATTAGGTAGTTGAATGAATTTTTTCATTGCACAATTGAATCCAATTGTGGGAGATCTAGAGGGGAATGCGAAAAAAATACTTACTGAAACTGGTAAAGCATATTCAAATTGTGCTGATATGGTTCTCACCCCAGAATTATCATTATGGGGTTATCCTGCTAAAGATTTACTTCTAAAAAAAAATTTAATTGAAAGACAATATTCTATTTTAGATCAATTATCCATATCAATTTTTAAAAAATATGGGAATTTAAGTGTTGCGGTAGGGATTGCAGAAAAGATTGATGATTCTTTTTTCCCAAATCTTTATAATTCTATTGTTCTTATTGAGCGTGGCAAATGGAAAACAATTGCACGTAAAATTATTCTCCCAACTTATGAAGTATTTGATGAAAAACGATACTTTCGATCTGAGCAAAGAGTATCTGTAATCTCCAAAACAATAAAAAACAAAACTTATAAGCTTGGAATAACTATATGCGAAGATTTATGGGTTAATGAAAATATAGAAGGAAGAGGTATTCATAAAAAGAATCCGATTATAGATTTAAAAAGCAAAAAAATTGATCTTTTATTAAATTTATCTGCCTCTCCTTATACGTTCAAAAAATTCAATTTAAGAAATAAAATTTCAAGTTTTGCTGCTAAATATCTTCAAGTCCCCTTAATATATGTTAACCAGATAGGGGCAAATGATGATTTAATTTTTGATGGAAATAGTTTCATTATGAATAAAAATGGATCAAAAATTAAACAATTAAAATCGTTCTCAGAGGATACCTCTAGTTGGGATATTAACGAAAATTTAAATTTAGTAGACGAAAAAATCTCTTCTGAAATTTCTTCAGTTTTTGATGCTTTAGTTTTAGGAGTAAAAGACTATGCTAAAAAATGCGGATTTAGATCCGCTTTAATTGGCCTAAGCGGAGGAATTGATTCAGCATTAGTTTCAGTAATTGCAACTGCTGCATTAGGAAGTGAAAAAATTTTTTGCGTTTCAATGCCTTCAAAGTGGAGCTCAGAGCATTCTAAAATCGATGCAAAAGATTTAGTCGCAAGACTAAACATAAACTTAAATACAATTTCAATTGAGAATATTATGTCCTCTTTTGAAAAATCTTTTATAGAAAGCTTAAACTTCAAAACAGAAGGAATAACAAATCAAAATATTCAATCAAGGATAAGGGGTACTCTCTTAATGGCTTTAGCTAATCAAGAAAATCATTTGTTACTTTCAACAGGTAATAAATCAGAACTAGCTGTTGGATATTGCACTTTATATGGTGACATGAATGGAGGATTATCTGTAATAGGTGATTTATATAAAACTAACGTTTTTAAATTGTGTAGATGGCTTGATAGTAAAGATTCAATAGAACATAGAAAAGCATATAAATTAGATACCAAAGTCAAAATAATAGGCGATCAAATCTGCAATAAGCCTCCAAGCGCTGAACTTGGTCCTGATCAACTTGATACTGATTCACTACCTCCATACTCTTTATTGGATAAAATTCTGAAGGGAATTATTGAAGAAAAAAAAGATTTACAACTTCTTGAACAAGATGGTCATACCAAAGAACAAATTTTAAAAATAATTACACTTATTAAAAAAGCCGAATTCAAAAGAAAGCAAGCTCCTCCAATACTAAAACTAAGTAGTCAATCACTTGGTAGTGACTGGAGAGTACCAATTGCAATCTCTAATTAAAAAAGCTATTTCTTAAAATTTAATTCTTGGACTTTATTCAACGGTCTTTTAATTGATTTTAGATTAATTCCCTGTCTAAGAGCAAGAATTAAGCCTGCAGCCTCGAAGTAACTATCCACTTCAATGAGTTTGGGATAATTTAAATTATGATTTCCAAGATTTAATATATTTTTATTTTTTACAGAGATTACATTTAAACCTCTCTCAATACAAGCTAATACTCCTTCTCCTCCTAATGCCCCACTTGGAACAACAATAGATTCGATATGACTTGGGTGTAAGGTTATATTTTCATTGTTATCATTCAATTCTATAAGATCTGGTGCATTACTTAATCCAATCAGTACTGATGGCAAAAATGTATATCCTATTTCTTCTGAAGCAGCACGAGGATCTAAATTTTCGTTCAATTCAATTGGACTTAATGCAGGTGCATGTGCACAGGGGACTTTGAGATACTTACTTATCAAGTGACTTATTACAGCCTCCACTCCAGCAATAGGATCTACCCCCTTTCCCTCCCTATATGAATTTGTCTCAATCAAATCAGTATTATCAGGGAATTTGGCTACTATCGCTATTGCAGTTATCCCTTTCTCTATAAGCCTTTCTCCTGCTTCAATTAAAGTATCGGGATTTTCAATCAAACCTTCGCTTATACCTTGTAATTCAGACTCAATAACTATTCCTAGCGGTTCTTTTGTTAAAACATATGAATCAACATCAATCCCTAAAGTTGCGACACAAGCATCTGCGGCTTGTAAATGTCTCATTAATATTTCATGTTCAATACTTGAATCAAAAATTATTCCAATTTTCTGCTGTTTTACACTTTTGAGACCAATTTCTCCTTTAGCAAATCGATCTAAACTATAACCTTCCACGTAAAAAATATCTTTATTCTGTTCAGAAAGAGATCCCCCATTCATGACATTTGGATGAGTAATTAAACATCCACTCGCAGATGCTAATAATTTTGCAGCAGGAAGGGCATCACCAGCGAATCCTCCTATTTCACATCCAATTCCTGTTGGAATAATAAATATTGTGGGGGATATTGACATTGAATTATATTTTTGAATTCACTGGATTTACTAAAACAGCCTTAATTCTTATTTTTTTTATATTAAGGGACTCTACTGAATCTTTAATATCTTCGATAGACCATCTTATAACTTCCCCTTTTTTCATAAGATTTTCAGTAATAAATCTCCTCAAATGAATAATGTTTTTTGATCCTGGCCAATCTAAATAAAAATCAACCTTTTTTAAGTTCATATTTGATATTTACCAAATTGATTATTATATAGATTATCTTCAACTTCATCGCCGATAATAATATGTAGATCAGATTTTGGATACGCAACACATAAAAGAGCAAAACCCTTTTCCTTCAAATCATCATTTAAACCCATTGCATCCTCTTGTTCAACTGATCCATCAATCACCATTGAGGCGCAGCTTGTACATACTCCCGAACAACAACTACTTGGTAAATCAATTCCATTAGCTTTAGCAGCAGATATTATATCTTGATCTTCAGGACATAAAAAAACATACGTCTTTTTTTCTAATTCAACTTTTATATTATATTCCGACATTTTTAAAGATTCCGCTAGACTGCTGAACCTCCAACTACTTCAAGTATTTCCTGAGTTATAGCAGCTTGTCTTGCTTTGTTATAGGTAAGGTTTAGAGTACTTGCTAATTCTTTAGCATTATCACTCGCATTATTCATAGCTGTCATTCTACAGGCAAGTTCTGAAGCAGCTGACTCTTGCAGCGCTCTAAGAATCTGATTCTGTAAGTACAAAGGTAATAAGGAATCTAATAACTGATCAGGACTTTGTTCAAAAACAATATCAGAAGGTAATTTATCTGAATCATTCTTTTCTATATTTGATTTTTCAACGAGTAACTTACTATTTTTTGTAGTTAATCTAAAAATCTCATCATTATCCTCAGCAATTCCTTGAGGATCTAATGGCAACAATGTTTGCACAACTGGGGCACAACTCACGAGAGTGATGAATTTGGTATATATAATCTCTACCCTATCTGAGTTTTCTGATAAAAATTCGGCTAAGACATCATTAGTTATTCCTTCAGAATCTATAGCTGTTGGTACTTGTTCTAGCTCTTTGAATGTACTTTTTATTACGTATCTATCTTTCCTATTTTGGAAATAACCTATTGCCTTTTTGCCAACTAAAATCAAGTTAGGTTCATAACCTTGTTTGATCAACTCTGCGTACCTAATTTCAACCTTTTTAATTATGTTCGTATTGTATCCCCCACATAAACCTCTATCGGCAGTTATGCAAACTAAGGAGATTTTTTTTACGTTCCTTTTGGATAACAGAGGAGAATCTACAGCTTCAAACTGAACCCTAGATTGAATATTCTCGAGGACACGGGCAAGTTTGTCAGCGAAAGGTCTACTTTTTAGTACTTGATCTTGTGCTCTCCTCACCTTTGCAGCCGCAACTAATCTCATGGCTTCTGTTATTTTTCTAGTATTTTTAACAGAAACAATTCGATCTCTGATTTCTTTAAGATTTGCCATGATATCTCCTTAGAATAAATTTAAACTGTGGCAAGCATTGAGGATTTAACTTCTTTTATTACCTCTTTTAAAGTTGTTTCTAAGCCTTCATTAAGTTTCTTCTCTTTAAGAATCTCCTCAATAAATTCCGCTTTATTTAACTTGAGGTATTCTCTAAGTTCAGCAGCAAATTTTGTTACATCTTCAACAGGTACCTCGTCAATAAGCCCCTTAACACCTGCATAGACAACTGCAACTTGTTCAGCAAGATTTAACGGTGAGAATTGTGCTTGTTTTAGCAATTCTCTTAATCTTTTACCTCTTTCAAGTTGTTGCTGAGTAGCCTCATCGAGATCAGAAGCGAACTGAGAAAATGCTGCTAATTCATCAAATTGAGCTAATTCTAATTTTAGTGTTCCAGCAATCTTCTTAATTGCTTTTGTTTGTGCAGCTCCACCAACTCTACTAACTGAAATACCAACATTTATTGCAGGTCTTAAGCCTGAGTTAAATAAATCTGCGCTTAAGAAAATTTGTCCATCAGTAATTGATATGACATTTGTTGGAATATATGCTGAGACATCTCCAGCTTGAGTTTCAATAATTGGCAAAGCTGTCATTGATCCACCACCCATATCGTCTGATAATTTTGCTGCCCTTTCAAGTAATCTGCTATGACAATAAAAAACATCTCCAGGATAAGCTTCTCTTCCTGGTGGCCTTCTCAAAAGAAGAGACATTTGTCTGTAAGCTTGTGCCTGCTTAGTTAAATCATCATAAATAACAAGAGTAGCTTTGCCTTGGTACATGAAATGCTCAGCTATTGCAGCTCCAGTGTAAGGAGCTAAATACTGTAAAGCTGCCGCTTCAGAGGCTCCAGCACTTACCACAACAGTATATTCAAGAGCTCCTTTTTCTCTTAAAACTTCAACAACGTTTGCTACTGATGCAGATTTCTGACCAATCGCTACATAGACGCAGACTACGTCTTGGCCTTTTTGATTAATTATCGTATCAATTGCGATAGCAGTTTTTCCAGTTTGCCTATCTCCAATAATCAATTCTCTTTGACCTCTCCCCACAGGTATCATCGCATCTATAGAAGTGATACCAGTTTGCATAGGTTCATGCACTGATCTCCTCTTAATTATTCCTGGAGCCATTTCTTCAATAAGTCTATTATCACTTGTCGGAATCTCACCTTTTCCATCTATTGGCTGCCCTAAAGGGTTAACAACTCTCCCCTTCATAGCTTCTCCGACTGGGACAGATGCTATTTTTCCTGTTGATTTTACATTACTTCCTTCTTGTACACCCAAAGCTTCACCCATCAAAACTGCACCGACATTATCGTCTTCAAGATTAAGAGCTATACCTTCAGTCCCATCCTCAAATTCTAATAATTCACCAGCCATGACCTGATCTAAGCCGTATATTCTTGCAATGCCATCACCAATTTGTAGAACAGTTCCTACATTGCTTACATTTACGGATTGGTCATAATCAGTTATCTGTTGTTTTAAGATTGAGCTGATTTCATCAGGGCGTATAGATACCATGGATTTAAGAATTTAAGGTTGGATTTTGAATTTACTTGGATAGTGACAAACCAAGCTTTCTAATTTGAGAGGCAAGACTAGCATCAATTACTTTAGATCCTACACTCGCGACGAAACCACCAATGAGGGATGGGTCGATTTTAGTTACAAGTTCTAATTTTTCAGTTCCAGCTATATTGATAATTTTTTTGGTAATTAAACCTTTTTGATCATCAGTAAGCTCAACAGCAGAAGTAACAGTTGCCAAAGCAATATTACTATTTTCTCTGTAAATTTCTAAAAATCTATCGAGAATTGAAGTTACAATTCCAATTCTTTGCCTATCAGCTAATAGTTTTAAAAAATTTAGAAGAGAAGAATTAATCTTTTCTGAAAAAATTTCAATTATTATTTTTTTCTTAGTATCTGTCTCTAAAACTGGAGAAGATAATGTTTTTTCTAGATCAGGGGAATCATTTATTAAGGATAGTAGTTGTTTTACCTCCTTAACCATTTCTTCAGTTTGATCGTTTTCACTAACAACCTGAAGTAAGGCTTCTGCGTATGGGGTAGTAACGGAATTTAAAAGTGGCATTAATTCATCTCAATATTATTTATGGATTGAGTTACCAAATTTTCTTGAGTTGTTTGATCAAGTCTATTTGGTAGAGAATCTAAAGCTTTCTTAATAGCTAATTCAACAGCTTCTTTTCGAAGTTGAGAAATCGCTCTTGAGGCTTCTGAGCTTTCATCAGAGATTGCACTTTGTTTTATTCGTGCCATCTCTTCAATGGCTTTTTTCTCACTTTCCATCCTGATTGATTCAGATCTTTTAAGAGAATCTGCTTTTATTTGACCAGCTTTTTCTTCTGCTAAAGATAAGTCAGTCTTTGCTTTCTCTAAAGCTTGTGTAGCCTTAAGAAGTCGGTCTTCTGCATCTTTTAATTCAAGAAGAATTCCCTCTCTTCTTTTTTGAAGCATTTTCCCTAGAAAGCCTGGTAAAAATTTATAAAGGCCAAAAACAACTACAGCCCAATTAAGAACATTAGTTTCGAATAAATTAAGATTTAATCCAAAACCTTCTGTAGCTAGAAGAGGTAAATTCATTTTTCTAGAATTAATCTATTAACAATAAGTTCGCTTAAGTCATCAGCTTGCTTAAAAAGCTGGTCACGAGCTGAAGATGTCTGATTTTCTATTTCTAACCTTGCTTTTTCCTTAGAAGCGTTTGCTTCATCATTAGCAAGTGCAAGAGCCTCTTTATAAAGCTTATCAGATTCATTCTCAGCTTCGCTCACAATCTTTTGAGCTTCATAGCGAGCGCTTTGGAGCTGACTTAATAAATCAGCTTCTAATTTTTCAACTTCTGAAAGTTTATTTTTGGCATCCATAATATTGTTACTTACAAATTTTTCTCTTTTTTCAACAACATTGCCTACTGGCTTAAAAAAAAGAGAATTTAGTATGTAAGTAAGAGCGACTACTTGTATTGCCATGAGAGGCAAAGTGGCATTTATATCAAATAAACCACCTTCAGTAGCACCAAAAAAATCAAAGGCCAACATATCTTTCAGTTGAAATTAAAAAATTATTTTTAAATATTGCTAATAAGAATTAAAAGCAACATTAACTTTTAGGAAAAAGGATTCGCAAAAAGTAATACTAGAGCAACAACTAATCCATAGATTGTTAATGACTCCATGAAAGCGAAAGATAAAAGTAGAGTTCCTCTGATTTTACCTTCAGCTTCAGGTTGGCGGGCAATACCCTCAACAGCACCTTGAGCTGCGTTACCTTGTCCAAGGCCCGGGCCAATAGCGCCTAAGCCAACTGCTAAGCCAGCAGCTACAACAGATGCAGCGGAAGTAATGGAATCCATAATTTTGAAATAAAGAGCTTAATGCTTGTGATAAATCTTTTTGTCTAACACGCTTGGACATTCTTTTTTTTTTAAGAATGGGTCTGAATTTTTCAGACCTACGCGATTAAATATTTTGCCAGATTACAGGCCCTTTGTAAAAGAGTCTGAATGTATTAAAGAGAAACTAATGATGTTCTTCTACGGCTTCTCCTATGTAGTAAGCAGCAAGTGTAGCAAAGATTAATGCTTGAATTGCACTTGTGAACAACCCTAGAAACATTACAGGAATGGGTAAAACCAGGGGAACTAGAAAAACTAAAACACCAACAACAAGTTCATCAGCAAGAATATTTCCAAAAAGCCTAAAGGATAAAGATAAAGGTTTAGTAAAGTCTTCTAGAATCTTAAAAGGCAACATTATAGGTGTTGGATGAACATAATATTCAAAATATCTCCAACCCTTATTACTAAGCCCAGCATAGAAATAGGATAGAGAAACTAACAATGCCAATGCAATCGTTGTATTAATGTCAGCTGTTGGAGCTCCTAATTCTCCACTTGGTAATTTTATTAATCTCCAAGGTATAAGCGCTCCTCCCCAATTACTTACAAACACAAATAAGAATAGAGTTCCTATAAAAGGCATCCAATCTCTATAAACTTTTTCACCAATTTGAGTTCTTGAAAGATCTCTGATGTAGTCCCATAAAAATTCAAGTAAATTCTGCAATCCCTTAGGATCATTTTCCATTTTTTTTGTCCCTACAGAGATGAAAACTAATAAAGCACCTAATAGGATCCAAGAAGTTAAAAAAACTTGTCCGTGAAGTCTTATATTTCCAATTTGCCAATAAAGATGTTGACCTACTTCTAATGCGGCAAAATTTGTTGGCAAGGAGTTTAAGAACATTTTGATTTAAATAAAAATTAATAAATTTTGAAAAGCAAAATTTATTTAAGAACGTGAGAAATAAAATATAAGAGAAGGCTTATAAATAAAAAAGCCTATCATTGCTGGAAAAATATCTAAGGATCCTAGCTTGCTTGCAAAAAGAAAGAGGCAAACTGGAACCAATAGTTGCAATTGAGATACCCCATTAGATTCTTTCCCTATTTTTCCTATGCTTTTAGCAAGCAAACGTAAATAAAAAATACCAGCAATGGCACCTATAAAAACACTAAAACCAAAAGTATACCCAATTATAATTCCTGTTATAGATGCTACTAAAATGGCAACGATAAAAGTAATACCAAAAATTGTTATTTGCAATTTAGTGTATTCATCATTTTTTGAAAATAATTTTTGGAATTGACTTGCAAAAACTAATTTAATTTTATTAATGAAAGAATTATCCTGGGTAGGGGAATCATGAACATTCTTATCGGGAAGATGCTCAACAATTTTTTTTCTATTTGAGTCCACTGATGTGAACATAATTTAGAAAACCCCCTTCATAAAGATTTAAGTAAGTATATAAACCCACGGAATCTATCATGGGGAGGGGTCTTTTAGCTAGGAATTTTTCGTTTAAAGTCCTAATTCTTAAGAATTGTGATATTTGATATGGATGTTTTTGAAAAACTAAAAATAAATTGAGTTTTATTAATCAAAATCTAAAAACTTAAATTCACTCAAAAAGTATCAAAAAGACTTGGCAAAGTAGTCATTTAACGTCTCAATAGTATATCTACAAACTTTAAATTGGAGATAAGTAAATCAGCTACAAAATTTAATAGTGATTGTAAAAGAAATAGAACTTTTGATTCAATAAACAAACCTAACTATTTAAAGGCAAATTTCTTACCTATACCTTGGGGAATTTGGCCTTATGAAGGGAAACTTTTACTAATTTTGATAGGTATTTGGTCTGTTTTAGGTTTATTTATTCTTGGCTCTGCTAGTTGGTGGGTGGCTAGCAAGGAAATGGGGGATTGGGCGTATTATTTAAAAAGACAAATTATTTGGTGTATTCCTGGATTAACTTTTTTTTATTTTGTTTTAAATACAAATATTAGAGATCTTTTAAAAATTTCAAAAATTATTTTTTACTTTTTAATTTTCTTGATAATTTTAACAATATTCTTTGGCAGTACAGTTAACGGTTCTTCAAGATGGTTAATTCTAGGTCCTCTACAAATTCAACCATCTGAATTAATAAAACCTTTTTCAATATTGGAAGGAGCCAACTTATTTGCTCATTGGAATTTAGTTAAAAATAATAGAAAAATTATTTCATTAAGCACCTTTGGGTTTCTAATTTTACTAATAATGAAGCAGCCAAATTTAAGTACCGCAGGTTTAACAGGAATTCTTTTTTGGGTGATGGGTTTATGTGGGGGAGTTAAATTCAGTTCACTCTTATCAGTAGCTTCATTAGGAGTTTTAAGTGGTTGTATTAGTATTTTGAGTAATGAGTATCAAAAGCTAAGAGTCATATCATTCATAGATCCTTGGAAAGATTCAGAGGGTAATGGCTATCAATTAATTCAGAGTTTACTAGCGATTGGTTCAGGAGGATTATTTGGACAAGGATTTGGGTTATCTACACAAAAATTACAATATTTACCAATTCAAAGCACAGATTTCATTTTTGCTATTTTTGCAGAAGAATTTGGTTTATTAGGATCAACATTATTGTTGAGCTTTTTAGCTCTTTTTTCTTATATAAGCTTAAGAATCGCTATAAAATGTAGGAATAATTATACAAAGTTAGTTGCTATTGGATGCGTAACCTTAGTTATAGGTCAATCTATAATGCATATAGCTGTGGCAACAGGAACAATGCCCACAACTGGGTTACCATTACCTTTTGTAAGTTACGGAGGAAATTCCTTATTGTCCTCATTTTTTGTGATCGGAATGTTGTTAAGGTGTTCTCTGGAATCAACTGGTCATATAGGCATGATTAGTGCACGAAAGTCTCTTCATTAGTTAGAATTTAGAAGATTTAGATTCCTGTTATCGCCTCAATTAATTTATTTGTTTCAGAATTAGCTCAAAAGGGTAATTTACTAATGGAGCAAGGGCTTAATAATCCAGGCCCACTTACCATATTTTTAGTTTTTACTGCAGGCCTTTTAACAAGTCTTGGTCCATGTTCTTTATCTTTACTACCAATCACAATTGCTTATGTGGGTGGTACTAAGAATAATAAGTTTAAACTTATTAGTTTTTCTGGAGGGGTAATTTTTTCCCTCATTACATTGGGTGCCTTGAGCGGATTCTTAGGAAAAATATATGGACAATTGCCCTCTTACTACGCATCTTTAGTAGCTTTAATAGCAATTATTATGGGCTTAAACTTATTAGGAATTTTAAAATTCCAATTACCTAATGGGCCCGATTTGCAATTTATGGAAGATAAGGTTCCTTCTATAATTACTCCTTTTGTAGTAGGTGGAGCTTTTGGTCTTGCCTCTTCACCTTGTATTACTCCAGTACTGGCTACACTCTTAGCATGGGTATCACAAGCAAAAAACCCTACAATTTCAATAATTTTTTTATTCTTCTTTGGCCTTGGTCAAGTAACACCATTAATCCTTGCAGGAGCGACAACTGAAAATTTAAAGCAGTTTCTAGAACTCAGAAAATATAGTCAAGTAATTCCTACTTTAAGTGGGGTATTTTTAGTTTCGCTAGGGATTCTAAATTTAATTTCAAATTGGATCTAAATGGTTATTTTTAAGAAATTTATTCTAAAGATATCAAGTTTAAGATTTGCAATACTATTAATAATTTTCATAGCCATTTCAAGTGGAGTTGGAACGTTTATACCTCAAGGAAATGATCAACAAGAGTATATTGATTTCTACAACGAAACGCCAATATTAGGATTTATTAATGGATCTCAAGTTATAAGACTCCAATTAGATCATATTTATACGAGTAATTGGTTTTTATTTTCATTAATACTACTTTGTATTTCTCTTGCAGCCTGCAGCTTTAGGAGGCAAATACCGTCTTTAAAAGCAGCCTTAAAATGGACTGACTATAAAGATGAAAAAAAATTCTACAAACTCGAATTAATAACTAATTACGAAATAATCCAAGATGCAGATCACATTCTAAAAGCTGATTCTTTACTTAGAAAAAAAGGTTGGAACATTTCCAAATTTGAAAATCGCTTATCAGCAAGAAAAGGCTTAGAAGGAAAACTTGGGCCTATAATTGTCCATATAGGTTTAATTATTTTATTGATTGGTTCTGCATACGGAAATTTCAGTAGTCAATCTAAAGAACAATATTTGAGATTAGGAGAAAGTTTAGATTTAATAAACGAGAGTACAAATTCAAGAGTAAAAATAAAATTAAAAAACTTTTTTATTGAACGTGAAAGTGATGGAAAACCAAAGCAATTTATTTCAAATTTAGAATTTTTTTCGAAACAACAAAATTTGAATGAAATAAAAACAACTCAAGTGAATCAACCTATCAGATTCAAAGGTTTAACTATTTATCAAGCGGATTGGTCAGTTTCAAATATTGTTATGGAAATTGACAGTGTTCTTTACCAACTCCAACTAAAGCCTATTCCTGAGATAGGAGATCAAATATGGGGGCTTTTAATTGAATTGGGTAGAGAAAATAAAAAAAATTATCTTTTAACTATAGATAATGAAAATGGTCCACTTAAAGTCTCAAATATTGAAGATTTTTCTGAAAATTTTGTTTATTTAAATAATAATCCAATAGAAATTAATTCTTCAAAACTATCTTTAAAAAAAATAATTCCTAGTAGTGGTTTGATTATTAAAAATGATCCTTCAATTCCTTTTATTTATTTATCATTTACTTTGATAATTGTGGGAACAATCTTAAGTCTTATTCCCACAAATCAAATATGGATCTTATTTAATGAAAATACAAATAAATTATTTATTGGTGGTTTAAGTAATAGAAATCTTTTAGGTTTTAAGAAGGAATTTCTAAAATTATCAGATGAAATCAAGAATAATTAATTTCTTTTCTGTCCACTATAAATATCTAATTTCATAGAAACATTTCCTCTAGGATTAAAATCAGCGTTTAAATGAATCCAGTGTGGGACTGCTGCTTTTAAAAGATCATCCATAATTCTATTTACCACTTCTTCATGTGATATTTTGAGATCTCTAAATTTATTAATATAAAGTTTTAAGGATTTCAACTCATATACTTTCATATTAGGCTGATAGTAGATATTTAATTTTGCAAAATCTGGATAACCTGAAAATGGGCATTTACAAGTAAATTCAGGTAACTCAATTGAAATTTCATAAATTCTTTTTTTATTAGGATTTTCAAAACAAATTATATTTGATTCTTCTATTATTCTTTCTCCGTATAAAGGCTTGTTAGTCGAATCATGTAAATTAGCTGTACCCATTTTTTATTCAAAAATACCTTTACTAAAACTATATAAAAAGCTAATAATTCGCAAAAAATTAGAATAAACTTAAGTATTACAAATCAATAAGTCAAAGGATATAAAACTTGGTTTTGTATCAATGATAACAATCTTAGTATCGTTAAAAGGGTTTATATGTATTTAGTTTCAAAAAACTTATGGACATCTGTTTGTTAAATATAGACAATAATTCAAATAAATCTCTAAACCCCACTAGTGTTATTGGAATGTTATGGCTCCAGACGCATTTTGAAGATACTCAATGGGAGGCATTATCAAATAATCAAGTAATAATTTCAAAAGAAAACTCTAAGTTACTAGTTAAGGATGCAATTAGCGCTGGTCTAAAGATTAAATCATTTTCTGGAGTTTCAATGCTAGATGTTTTTCAAAAAAAGAATTAAGATTAAATCATTCAAGAGAAAAAAATGAAGAAAATTGAGGCAATCATACGTCCATTTAAACTAGAAGATGTAAAAATTGCATTAGTAAATTCTGGAATTGTTGGAATGACTGTAAGTGAAGTCAGGGGATTTGGAAGACAAAAAGGTCAGGTAGAAAGGTATAGAGGTTCAGAATTTACAGTTGAATTTCTTCAGAAACTTAAAGTTGAAGTTGTAGTAGAAAATGAAAAAGTAAGTTCAGTAATAGATGCAATTGCCGAAGCTGCAAAAACAGGCGAAATTGGAGATGGAAAAATATTTATATCATCTATTGATTCTGTTGTAAGAATTAGAACTGGAGATACCGATGAAGAAGCTCTTTGATTAAAGAGTTTCTTTTACTAAATTTTCTATAAATTTAGTATTTATTATTGGATTAGAAATCCCAAACTTAGACATCCAAGCTAGATATTCATGATTTCCTGCGGGTCCAACTAAAGGCGAAGCTACAAGACCTTGAATATTCCATTGCAATTGATTTGCTGCATTAATAACTGACTCAATAGCCTCAATATGATATTCAGCTTTTCTTACAACGCCCCCTTTACTTACTCGATCTTTCCCTACTTCAAATTGAGGTTTAATAAGAAATATTCCCTCTATAAAATCTCCTGATAATAAATTATTAATAGGTTGTAAAACTAACTTTAGTGAAATAAAAGATAAATCTACTACAACAAAATTTGGTAATAAACTTTCTTCAGAATAGATATCTAAAGGCTTTAAATTTCTAATATTTGATCTTTCAAAGAGTTTCACTTTTGGATTTTTCCTTAGTTTCCAAGCCGTTTGACCATAACCTACATCAATCCCATAAACCATTTTCGCTCCTTGTTGCAACAAGCAATCAGTAAATCCTCCAGTAGAAATTCCTGCATCTATACAAACTCTATCTTTAACATTAATCTTTAATTTTTTAAAAGCCTCCAGTAATTTTTCTCCTCCTCTCGATACAAATTGAGGTTCAGATTCAATAATAAATTCAGTTCCTATTAAAACTTGTTGACCAGGTTTATCGAAAATCTTACCATTGATATCTTTAACCTTTCCTGCAAGAATTAGCCCCTGTGCTTTCTGACGAGTCTCGCATAAACCTTTGTAAATAAGATAAAGATCTAGCCTACTTTTTTTAATCATTTGCTCTAAAAAGGTAACTTTAAAAAATAATTACTGGCTATTTTCAAATTATATTTTTGAAACATAATGCTAATTTAAAATTTTATTAAAAACAAAATACCTACTAGTTATAAAGATAATCCAATCGCAAGATTTAGACATTTTTCAAAATGAAAAGATATTTACAAATCCAAAAGCTTTTATTTATGACAATAATACTTATACAAATATGTTCAATGGCAAGTAGAACTTTTACGTATAGAGCAATTATGAGATTTTAGTTATAAAGTTTAAATTGAAGATGTTTAAAAATTGTGATTGAACGTTACACATTACCCGAAATGGGAAGAATCTGGACTGAAAATGCAAAATTCCAGAGTTGGCTTAAAGTTGAAATTGCAGCATGCGAGGCAAATTGTACTCTTGGAAAAATGCCTGAAGCTGCGTTAAAAGAAATTCGTTTAAATGCAAAATTTGAAGAATCAAGAATTAAAGAAATCGAGAAAGAAGTAAAACATGATGTAATTGCATTTCTAACAAATATCAATGAATATGTTGGAGATTCCGGAAGATACATTCATGTTGGAATGACTAGCAGCGATATCCTTGATACAGGCCTCTCATTACAGCTAAAAGATTCCTGCGAATTGTTATTAGAGGAAATTGAAAAACTAGAAAATGAGGTCAGATCATTAGCAAGAAAGCATAAAAATACTTTAATGATTGGCAGATCCCATGCAATTCACGGAGAGCCTATTTCATTTGGATTTAAATTGGCAGGATGGTTAGCAGAAATATTAAGAGATAAAAAAAGATTATTAATCCTTAAAGAATCTATTTCCATTGGACAAATAAGTGGAGCAATGGGAACTTACGCTAATACAAACCCAGAAATAGAAAAAATTACTTGCGAGTTGCTGGGTTTAAAACCAGATACAGCAAGTACTCAGGTTATATCAAGAGATAGACATGCTGAATATGTTCAAACAATAGCGTTAATAGGAGCTTCACTTGATAGGTTTGCTACTGAGATAAGGAACCTTCAGAGAACAGATGTTTTAGAAGTCGAAGAAGGATTTTCAAAAGGGCAAAAAGGAAGCTCAGCTATGCCTCATAAAAGAAACCCTATTCGTAGTGAAAGGGTTAGCGGTTTATCTAGAATTTTGAGGAGTTATGTTGTAACAGCTCTTGAGAATGTTCCGCTTTGGCACGAGAGAGATATTAGCCATAGTTCTAATGAGCGTATCATGTTACCCGATGTATCTATATGCCTACATTTTATGCTTAGAGAAATGAAAGAAATTATAAATAATTTAAAAGTTTATCCGGACAATATGCTCAAAAATTTAAATATATATGGGGGAGTAATTTTTAGTCAGAAAGTTTTACTTTTACTTGTTGAAAAGGGTATGTCTAGGGAAAAGGCTTATAGCTTGGTACAAAAAAGTGCTCATCAAGCTTGGAATAATGAGAATGGTAATTTCAAGGAAAATATTGAGGGGGACCAAGAGATAATGACATTAGTTTCTGAGAATGATTTAAAGGTATGCTTTGACCCCTCAATCCACCTCAACAATTTAAATGTAATATGGGATAAGTTAAGTATTTAAATCCCTAAATATTATTTGAAGTTTAACCACATTTTTTTTGATGACCAAGAACTTTAGATTTGAAAAAGATAGTATGGGACAGATAAAAGTTCCTTCAGAGGCTTTGTGGGGAGCCCAAACGCAGAGATCAATTATAAATTTTTCTATTGGTGAGGAGTTAATTCCAATTGAATTAATTTATTCACTTACGGTTATAAAAAGAGCAGCCGCAATTTCTAATTTCAAATTGGGTTTAATAAATAATGTAAAAAAAGATCTCATTATTGAAGCCTGTACAGAAATCCTTGATGGGAAACATGATTCTCAATTCCCCTTAAAAATATGGCAAACAGGTAGTGGTACACAAACAAATATGAATATCAATGAAGTCATATCTAATATTGCTGCGTTAAAAACAAATTCAGGACTTGGAAGTCATCATCCTATTCATCCAAATGATGATGTTAATAAATCGCAGTCTACAAATGATACTTTTCCTGCGGCTATTCAGATATCTGTTGTTACTCAAATAATTAAAAAATTAGTTCCATCAATAAAGGAACTTACTAAGGTTCTTGATAGTAAGAGTAATAAATGGAAAGATCTTATAAAAATAGGTAGAACTCATTTTCAAGATGCAGTGCCAATTTCCCTTGGTCAAGAAGTTTCTGCATGGTCAAAACAACTAAAGGACGCTGAAGATGCTCTGATAATTAGTCTTAATGAATTATGTTTCTTACCACTAGGTGGTACGGCAGTTGGTACAGGTATTAATTGTCCAAAAGATTTTTCAAAAGAATCTATAAAATCAATTTCAGAATATACTGGTTTATTTTTTTATAAGTCAAAGAATCATTTCTCTTTAATGGCATCTCATGATCGATTAGCCCAAGTAATGGGTCAAATAAAAATCCTAGCAAGTGCATTATTTAAGATTTCTAATGATATTAAAATATTGTCCTCAGGACCTAGATCTGGCATTTATGAATTAATAATTCCCAAAAATGAACCAGGGAGCTCAATCATGCCTGGGAAAGTTAATCCAACCCAATGTGAAGCATTATCAATGGTATGCACTCAAGTAATGGGTTTTGAATACGCAGTATCAATAGCTAATGCCAGCGGCACTTTACAAATGAATGAATATAAGCCACTAATTGGATTTAATATTCTCACGAGTATAAAATTACTGAATCATGCGATAAGTAACTTCAGACTAAAATTAGTTGAAGGGATACAACCAAACCCAAAAACTATAAAAGCTAATCTTGAAAATTCACTAATGCTTGTAACTGCATTGGTTCCCAAAATAGGTTATGAAAAAGCAGCAGAAATTGCGAATCTTGCTTTTAATGAATCAATCAACTTAAAAGAAGCAACAATAAAATTAGGTTACTTAACTGCTAATGAATTTGAGGATGCTATAAATACTAATAAAATGATTTAATTGAACTACTTTTAGGAATTATTATCAATTCTTTTCGTTGCTGGATTAATATTATCAGAGACTTTTAACAAATCATTCGATTCAGAAACAGGAAATCTATTTATAGCTTTTAAGGCTAACTTTGCTTTATTTTTTAGTTTATTACTTACTCCTACGCAATATTGAATTTGTGATAAAACATCCATAGACCTTCTTAAGATCCTTACAACATCCCCCTCATCTAGAGAAGTATTAAAAATTAGTTCTTTCCATTTTTTACCTCTCGCCCATTCTGAAATTATCCCAGTCAACTCCGTTTCTAAAAAAATTGGAGTGTTAATATTAAACTTATTTTGTTTCGAGGCTACTAATTTTCTTAGGCTCTCTAACTCATTAAAAACATCTATAACTTTTATGGAAGGCTTAAAATTACACCAAAGATTGGGTCTTCTTACATCCACACAAATTGCTTGAATGATTGCGGCTAAATCAGGAGGGGCCAAATCATCCAAGTATCCACTAAGTAAAACAAGTCCAACCCATAATTCATTTTCACTTCTTATTGCACCAACTGATTGCCCTACTTCGGTAAGCTCTAAATCATTTAAACAGCCAAAATGATTCAAAATTTTTATTAAATCAGTAAATTTTATCCAGTTATGATTTTCTTTTTCTTCCATAAGATTATTTTTCATAACTATTTCTTGCTCAATCTCGATAATCCTTTTTCTATATCTTTTTAATTTTTTAGAGTCACCAAATTTATGCGCAGGCTGATTAGTAATTGTTTCTTCCAAATTAGTAATTAGTTTCTTTTGTGCCAAAACTTCAGTTGATAGGTCATATTGAGGAGTTCTTAAATCATATTTTTCAGAAATATCAAAAATTCTATCTACAAAAGTTTGTGATTCATTATCACCTCTTACAACTTCTCCTGAGAAATTCATCTTGGGTTCTTCAAGCCTCAAAATTTCAATTTCTTCTAGATCAGGAAAAATATTGACTATGTAAGAAGGTTTTATAAGGATAAATAAATTATCAATTGTTAAACAAAGCAAACTTTTAATTTTTTTTGATTCATATATTTTTTTACAAATTAAAGCTGGAACAACTTTTCTATTTATTTGAGGGGCTTTTATGGAAATTAAACTTCCATCTTTAATAAAGGTAAGTGCACTAGTAATTTCTTCTGATAATTTTTCAGCTGCTTGTTTTTCTAATATCCTCAACAATCTTCTTTCCTCTTTTAAACGACTTTTCAACTTTTCGTATGAATCGAAATCTTGCCATGAAATATTGGAAGTTATTTTTTTTAGTTCTTTTAAATCTCTTCCTAAATTATAAAGAATAGCAGTCTCTTCTGAAGATTCCCCTAAATATAAAAAGCTCCCAAAACTTCTTTTTATTAACTCTCGAGATTTATCTAAACTATAGTTTTGCAAAAGGTTAAGAACCATTCCATAGCTTGGTGTGAACTGACTAACTAGTGGATTTGGTTCACTAATAGCCAAGGAACTAGCTTCTTTTGCTCCCTCAAATCTAGTTTGTAAGGTTACAACATATCCCTGTAAATCCTTTCCTCTTCTTCCAGCTCTTCCTGACATCTGCAAGAATTCACTACTAAATAATAATCTATGTCCTTCATCAGTCCTTTTTGATAATGTTGAAATTACTGTTGTTCTTGCAGGCATATTAATACCCGCAGCTAAAGTTTCAGTTGCAAAAACAACTTTTATCAATCCTTGCTGAAATAGTTCCTCTACTAACTCTTTCCATGCTGGAAGCAAACCAGCATGGTGTGAAGCTATACCTCGTTTAAGAGCTTCACAATGAAATTTATCTTTTATACCCTCTTCATTATTTTTTAGATAAACATCTAATCTTTGAGATATCAAATTTGCTTCTGAATAACTTACTAAAGATAAATCTTTTATATACTCAACAGCCTTGTCACAACCTCTTCTACTAAAAATAAAATAGATAGCTGGTAACATATTTCTCTCTGCAAGTTTAGAGACTACAAAGGCAATCGGAGGCGCCTTTGGTTGCATTATTCTTCCTACTTTACCCTTCTTTTTTTGCCCTTTTGGTGCTCTCCAAATCTTACAATTTGGATGAATCCCATTACCCTTATTATTCAAAAGAGGATGAAGTCCCTTGGCACTACAGAAAATAAAATCTAATGGAACTGGTCTTTTATTACTGTTCACAAGTACTGTAGGACCATGAACTTTTTCTATCCAATTTTGAAGTTGGTCTGCATTTGAGATAGTTGCTGATAAAGCTATTATCTGTGCTCTACTTGGACAATGAATTATTGTTTCTTCCCAAACTGTCCCCCTTTGAGGATCGTTCATATAATGACATTCATCAAGAATTACAGATTCCAGATTTACCAATGGGTCATCAAATTCTTCAAATTCTCCATAGAGCATATTCCTAAAAATCTCAGTAGTCATTACTAAGATTGGAGCATCTCTATTGATACTAATATCTCCAGTTAAGAGACCTACTTTCTTCTCTCCAAATTGATTAATAAAATCTCTAAACTTTTGATTTGATAAAGCTTTTAAAGGGGTTGTATAAAAAACTCTACTTTCATGGGATAAGCCTCTATAAATAGCAAATTCACCGATTAATGTTTTACCTGAGCCAGTTGGAGCAGTTAAAACAACAGAATTTCCACTATTAATAGCTTTTATTGCCTCTATTTGAAATGGATCTAGTGGGAATGGGAAATATTCCTCTAAATTAAGCAATAATTGTGATTGAAGAGGGGAGGAGTTAACTTCTTAAGATATGATCTATATAGATATTAATAAACAATAGCCACCTTGCACACTTTAATAGTAAATCTAGATCATTTTATAAAAAATATTTAGTTAAAATTACTTACAAATGAATAGAGTAAAAATCCCAAAAAATAGACTTCGTAAATTAAAAACATTCACATTAGGTCAAAAGCCATATGAACTTCAAGGTGTAAATCCAAAGAAAGTTAAAAATAACTTTATTGACTTATGTAGTAATGATTATTTTGGATTAAGTAGAGATAATGATGTAATAAAAGCCTCTTATGAAATAAGCTTATCTGAAGGTCTTGGTTCAGGCAGTTCGAGATTCATAACGGGCTCTAGACCAATACATAAATTATTAGAGACACAACTTGCCGAATGGCTTAATCAGGAAAAAGTGCTTTTATTTCCTAGCGGTTTCCAAGCTAATATTGCTGCCGTGCAAGGTTTAGCTAACAGAAATAGTATTGTAATTGCAGATAAATTTATTCATAATTCTTTATTAGTTGGAGTAAAAGCTGCCGGATCAAAACTAGTAAGATTCGAACATAATGATCTAAAAGACTTAGAAAATAAAATTCTTAAATTCAATTCATCGCAAAAGTCCATTCTTATAATTGTTGAATCCCTTTACAGTATGGAAGGTTCAATTGCTCCTCTCAAAGAAATTGCTGGGATTTGTAAAAAGTATAATGTTGAATTATTAGTCGACGAAGCTCATGCTATTGGGATTTTAGGGACTGAAGGGAAAGGTTTAAGTTTTGATTTATCTGATGAAATAACTATGCTTACTGGAACCTTTGGCAAATCGTTTGGTAGCGGCGGGGCTTTCATAGCTTGCAACTCAAAAATTGGTGAACACCTTATTCAAACGAGTGGGGCTTTTAGATATACAACTGCTCTTTCCCCAGCTTTATCTGCAGGTGCACTTAAATCGCTCCAAAAAATCAAAGCCAATCACGAATGGGGGATTAATTTATTGATCTCTTCTAAAAAATGGAAAAAAGAAATTCTTCGAAATTTAAGTTACCCAGTTAAGGGAGAATCTCAAATCTTATCTATAATTGTCGGACAAGAAGAAAAGGCAATCCTTCTACAAAAACATCTTGAAAAAAACGGTTTTTTAGCTATTGCTATTAGACCACCTACTGTTCCTGTGAACGAATCAAGAATAAGGCTAACAATTAGAAGAGATTTAAATTTAGACATACTTGATAATTTTATTTCTGTTTTAAAAACCTTCAAATGAAACAAGTTATTACTCAGCATGGTTGGGGGTTAGATCAAAGTTTCTGGGATAATTATAAAATTGAATTTCAAAGAAATGGATGGCATTGGCAAGATAATGAAAGAGGATATTTTTCAAAAAATATCAATCAAGCAAAATGGATAAAAAACAATTTGAACGATCAAATCAAGTTAATTTTATGTCACTCTTTAGGTTTCCATTTAATTCAAGAAAATCTTTTAGATGAAGCATCCCATGTTGTCTTTATAAATTCATTTAATAACTTTCTTCCTTCAAGCAAAAAAAGAAACTTAATTTACAGATCTCTTAAGAGAATGGAAAAAAAAATAATGTTATTTGAAGCAGAGGTTATGTTAAAAGAATTTATGCATAGATCTTTTTTGCCCAATAATATGAGCATTATTTTCCAAACTATGTTTTATAAAAACTTAGAGAATTTAAATAATAATCTTCTATTAAGTGACCTTAAAAAACTTTATACAGATAGAAATTCTTTAAAGTCTTTTGAGAAAAATTGCAATGTCATCATTATAAATTCTAAAAACGATTTAATTCTTGACCAAGATTCAAGTGATGACTTTATTGAATTATTAAAAAAAACATTAACTAAAAAGCCAACTTTAATTGAATTAGATAATCAAGGGCATTGTCTAACTAATTTAAATTTTTACCAAATCATCAAAAGAACTCTGGATAATAAATATGAAAAATAAAATCTGGAATGAAACAGTTAAAAATAACTTTAATAATGCTTCAGCAAATTATTTAAGTTATTCAAATATTCAAAAGCATTTTGCTGATAAGATTGTTTATTTCTTAAAAGATCTAAATATTCAAAAAGGTGAATGGATAGATCTTGGTTCAGGAACTGGGTTATTAGCTGATGAAATAGAAAAAGAATTTTCTACAAAAAATATTAGCCGAATTGATTTCAGCAAAAAAATGCTTCTTCAAAATAAGGACTCTAGTAAAAAGATTTTATGGGATTTAAATAATGGTTTACCTCCATCAATTAGAAACTGTCCTCTAATGACATCTAACTTTTGTATACACTGGTTAGACAATCCCGAAAAAATAATAAGAGATTGGTTTAACAAATTAAGATCTGGTGGTTATTTAATAATTTCATATCCCACAATAAATTCATTCCCGGAATGGAAGCAAACTTGCTTAGAAACTAATATTGAATATAGTGGCTTAACTTTCCCTGTTTCAAAAAATATAGTCAAAAGTTTCAACTCTGACGAAATATTCTTCTCAAATAAATACTTATATATAGAAAACTTTCCAGATGTTTATAAACTTTTCAGAAGCATAGTAAACGTGGGAGCTCAATCAACCAAGTGTAAACGTAATAAAGTATGTGAATTAAAAGCAATACAAAAGTTTTGGCCTAAGACGGCAACTAATTCAGTTAATCTTACATGGGAAATTAATATTGAAATATTAAAAAAATCATGAGCGCTATAAAGAATAAATTCCAATTTGTTATTTGTGGGACAGATACTGATATCGGAAAGACATTAATTAGTTCTTTTTTTGTAAGAGGATTAAATTCTTTTTACTGGAAGCCTATTCAAAGTGGCATTGAGTCAGAGACTGATAGTCAAGCTGTTGCACGACTTGCAAAAGTGAACAAAGCAAAAATAATCAGTGAAGCTTATATCTTTAGAGAACCTGTTTCTCCTCATTGGGCGGCAGAAATAGATCAAAAAGTTATAAATTTTCAGCTATTAAATTTACCAAATATCGATGGGTCATTAATTGTAGAAACAGCGGGGGGCTTAATGGTCCCAATTACAAGAAATTATTTGCAAATAGATCAAATCAAGAAATGGGATATCCCTGTAATACTTATATGCAAGAGCGGCCTTGGGACTCTTAATCACACTCTTCTTAGTATTGAGGCATTAAGAAAAAGAAATATTAAAATTCTAGGTCTAGTTATAAACGGAAAAAAACACTTAGATAATCCAAAAACATTAACTGAATTTAGTAGTCTTCCTATAATTGCGGAATTTCCATATATCCAGAAAATTGACTCTAATAATTTAGATATACTTTGGGAAGAGCTCAATATTAAAAATAAATTGATCACCTTATTAAATCAAAAAAAATAATAAATGAAATCTCCAGTTTTAAAAAATCCTAATCAAGATTGGCATCCTAATATATGGCCGCCTTTTACGCAGATTATAAATAGCAAGCCTCAATTAGAAGTTACTCATGGAAAAAATGCTTTAATTTATACTAAAAATCCAAAACAAGAACTCATTGATGGAATAAGTAGTTGGTGGGTTACTCTACATGGTCATAGTAACGATTACATAGCAGATGCAATTTATCATCAAGCCAAGACTCTAGAGCAAGTTATATTCGCCGACTTCTTACATCCACAGGCTCAAATATTATCAGAGAGACTCAGTGGCTTAACTAAATTAGAAAGACTATTTTTTTCTGATAATGGATCTACCGCTGTAGAAGTAGCTTTAAAAATTGCCTATCAATCTTGGCAAAATCAAGGTGAAACAAGAAACCAAATAATTGCTTTTGATGGTGCTTATCATGGTGATACATTTGGAGCAATGGCTTTAGGGGAACGAAATATTTTCAATGAGAATTTTGATAATCTAATGTTCCCTGTTAAAAGAGCCCCATGGCCTTCAACTTGGATAAATGATGAAGAGGTTGAAAGAAAAGAGAATAACGCGATTCAAATATTAACTAAACTTCTTAAAAAGCCGACTGTAGCAGTCATTCTTGAACCATTAGTACAGGGTGCGGGAGGAATGAATATGGTTAGGCCTGAATTTATCAGACGAGTTTCAGAAGTAGTAAAAAATAATAATTCTTTATTAATAGCTGATGAAGTATTAACTGGATTTGGGCGATGTGGAAGTCTCTTTGCATTTCAAAAGGCAAATATAATTCCTGATCTAATTTCTATTTCGAAGGGTTTAACAGGAGGATTCCTACCTATGGGAATCACATTAGCTAAAGAGACAATTTTCCAATCTTTTATTAGCGATTCTCCTAAAAAAACTTTTTGGCATGGTCATAGCTTCACTGCAAACCCTTTAGGGTGTGCTGCAGCTAATGCGAGCCTTGACTTATTAGAAAAAGATCCAATAAAGTATCTTTCTTTTGAGGAAAAGCACCTTTCCCATCTAAAGAAAATTAAAAAATTACCATTTGTAAAAAACATAAGAGTCACAGGAACTATCGCCGCATTTGATATTGAAATAGGTAAAAATGAAGGTTATCTAAACAATGTTGGCAAAAGGATAAAAGCATTATCAATTAAAAAAGGTTTATTTATTAGGCCACTTGGTAATGTTATCTATCTATTACCCCCTCTTTGTATTACAGACAGACAGTTAGAAAAAAGTTACAGAATTATTTTTGAAATTTTAAGCGATCTTTGAAAAACAAAATTAAGGCCCCTGTAAAATAGCATTTTCTATATCTTCTCTATTAATACAATAAGAAAATAGTCTTTTAGTTAATTTACCTCCACTCTCCCAGACAACACTTAAATCTTCTTGTTCAAAAATAATAGTTGCATTCCAATTAGAAAGTAACAAATACCATTTAGACGGATTATCAATATCTTTAGTTGCACCTAAATCTTTTAACCATAATTCTAATGATTGAAGTGAATGTTGATTAATTGGGGTGTCAGATGGGATCACAGAATTTCTTTAAATTATTATCTCAAAAGCCAAGTTGGAATTGACTGTATTTCTTTGCCAGCAAAAGAAGCGATTAAGATAGCTAAAAATAAACTTATCAAAATAATAATAATCAACAAAAATAATGAGAACATTTCTCCATTTGAAAATGGTCTCCTATTTCCTACTAACTGCTGATTATTAGCATCCATTACTAAAGGATTCAAGACATTTAAATTTGTTTTATTTGGTTTTTTAGAATTTACTTGTAATTTTTCATCATAAATTTTCCTCAAATTAGAATTATTTAAATTTTCATAGGCCTCTAATACTTTTTGAAATTTATTTTTTGCATCTTCTAATTCTAAGGAAGTTGTATCAGGATGTAATTCTATCGAGAGTTTACAAAAAGCTTTTCTTAATTCGTTATTTGAGGCATTTTCATTAACGCCTAAAATCTTATAATAAGTTATCTCGCCTTTCAAAAAAATTTAATTATCATTAAAAATATTCTAGTCATTTTTGATAAAATTGAATATTTTTAATTATCAAGAATAAGAAACTACTTGAAACTCAATGACAAAAGAAAGTATCCCTAATGAACTTCTCAATTTATTAAATGAAGAGGAAATAATAATGTTTAGAGAATTACAGATAAAAATCCAAGAACTAAATTATAAAACCAACTTAACAAGATTAATTGAAGGAGATGATTACTGGATATCACAAGTCTATGACAGCCTTTGGACATTTAAAGAAAATACAAATAAAAATTTTGATAATAAAAAATTTATTGATATTGGATCAGGTTGTGGTTTCCCAGGATTTGCCTATGCGATAACACATCCTAATTCAGAAATATATCTAGTGGATTCCTCTAAAAAAAAAACAGATTCACTAAAAGAAATTATCAAAAGTATTAAATTCAAAAACGATATATTTGTAATTAATGATCGTATTGAAAACATTGGCCGTCAATCTTCATTTAAAAATGGCTTTAATATTGCGACAGCAAGAGCAGTTAGTAATCCTTCAACAGTTTCTGAATATATATTACCTATGTTGAAATCAAATGGATTAGGTATTTTATATTGTGGGAAGTGGACCAATGAAGATAATAAAAATTTAGAAAAAACATTAAACGTATTAGAAGGGCAAATTTTAGAAATTAAAAGTAATTTTCTTCCCAGAGAAAAAGGGATGCGTAATGTTATTTTTATTGAGCCAAAAGCATCTTGCCCTGATATTTATCCTAGAAGTATTGGCAAGGCTGAAAAATATCCACTCAAAGGTTAATTCTTTGATAGCCTTTTTAATGATTTATCCCCAAACTTGTCTTTTAGGACTCTTAATTTCTTTATAACCTTTTTGGGTTTTATATGCCTTTCTAAAACTTTTAATAATTGACTTTCGCATACATTAACATCTAACAAATTTGCATTATTGCCTGGAAACCAATGACTTCCATTACCAAGTAATTGGTATCTAGATTTTGCAAATTCTTCTAAATCAAAGGAATCTATTAAATTCGCGAGCCAGAGAAGAACCGGAATATTTATTCCTCCTGGTGTATTTTTCCAATTTGGTAAATTTTTATCCCAACTTTTATACCATTCTATACCTAATGAATTTATTGATTCCTCTTTTAATCTATTTAGTATTTTAGGAATATAATGATCAGATTCTGACAATAATGAAACTGCTTCTAAATGTAAATTAAAGTCTTGCTCTTTGGCTATCCCGACACTAATTGTATGAACATATTTATTCCTTAAGCAAAAAAGATCGTTAAATACTATTGGGTGTAAAGGGCTGCAAAGTTCCAAAATTTTTGTTGATGGAGTGTGAAGATGTCCTCCTTTATCGGTAGGACTTATTATAAAAACTCCAAGATCATATTTATGAGCCAACTCAATTAACTTGGAATTCGTTTGATTGATAAAATACCAGTGCAAATTAATATAATCAAATAAATTTGTAGTTATCGCTTTTTCTATAAGAGATAATTCTCCATGAGTCGAAAATCCTATATATCCAATTAAATTTTCTTGTTGGAATTTTTTTAAAATATCAATACAGCCTCCATCTTTTACAGCTTGATGAAGATGTTCAGGTGTATTTATGCCGTGAATTGCTAATAAATCAATTTTCTTTACTTGCAATTTTTCAAAGCTTTTCAAAAGTTCTGCTTCGAATAATTTCGGATCACGATTAGGAGGGATTTTTGTTTGAATGATTTTTGGTTTTTTTTCAATACTCTTGAAACCCATACCTAACTGTATTTCTGAAGTCCCATAATACTTAGCTGTCTCTATGTGATTAAAACCAAATTTATTGGCAAGATTCAATATATTTTCAACTTTATTCTGTTCTTTTCGTGAAATCTCTGAAAATTTCAATTCATCCCAACTTTTTTGAAATCTCATGCCTCCTAAGGATAAAACAGGCATTTTTAGATTGGTTCTACCAAATCTGCGACAAGGCAACTCCATTAGAAATTAATGCTTATTCATTCTTGGTAGTTTTCCTAGTGATTGAAACATATCCCTATCAAGACTACTTTCTAGATCTTCTAAGTTTCCAAATTCAACCCAATGAATACAATCCACTGGACAAGTATCAATAGCTTCTTGCACCGTTTCAAGATTATCTCCATCTTGTCTTATTGCTCTACTCCGTCCATAATCATCATCAACTACAAAAGTATTAGTAGCTACATGAGCACAATATCTACAACCTATACATCTACTTTCATCAACCCAAACTGCTTTTTCAGTTAATTCTCCTCCTAGGACAGGCTCATAACCTGTTAGTTCTTTAGTTTCAACATAATTATCAAATGCACTTAAGGAATTACTATCCAATTATTAACTTTCCCACTTAGTGAGAACCAATTCGATAGATCCATCATTTTTGTTTTTTTGTTCAACTATTTGGTATCCGTCCTCTTTTGTTTTAGAAATAATTGTATGGTAAGCATACATTTGAGTAACTTTTGAAATGAACCTTTCAACCGGTAAATCAAACTTCCAAAGGTCGAGATCAGTAACTAATTCATAAGAGTTAGAGTTATTATCCCATTTGAATCCAACTTTTGTTTCGCTAG
Organism: Prochlorococcus marinus subsp. pastoris str. CCMP1986; assembly: GCF_000011465.1. Classification (NCBI taxonomy): domain Bacteria; kingdom Bacillati; phylum Cyanobacteriota; class Cyanophyceae; order Synechococcales; family Prochlorococcaceae; genus Prochlorococcus; species Prochlorococcus marinus. Next base: position 1,411,204 of record NC_005072.1, read on the forward strand.
GCAAATCCATGCTTATATCAACAGCTGTAAATTGTCCTCTGTAACCTTTGACAAACTTTTTTTCCTGATTTACTACGTAACCTAGTTGGTCTAAAGCTTTAATAAGTGGTTTTACTTCCTTAAGTTGAGTTTTGATAGTACTAAAATGTGACATTAGATTCGTTGTTAATTTGATTTGATTTTTCGCTTTGGTTAGAGATAAATGCCTCTGAGGTTTTATTCTTGACTTTTACTTCCCCAAGAGCGTCTTCAACATTTTTTGTTGCACTATTACATGCATTGCCGTTGAATCCTTCAACAGTTTCTTCAACTCTTCCATCTTGATGAATTTTGAATCTTAATGTTCTTTGAGGCATTAAAATCAAGTACTAAGTACTAATACTTTATACACGATAACGAAAAAAATTTGTTTCAGTTGGTACAAGTTAATTAAAATATATTTTTTTATATTGATTACTTAATAAATATAAAACTCTATTTATAAAACCCTTTCATCCCCATTGAATCTAAAGCAGTTTTAGCTTCTTCCATAACTGAAGGTTCTTTATCAAAAAGAGCAATTTTTGTACATTCATCAACAAAACTCTCTTGCGAAATTTCATTTAATTTTTCAAACAATCTACATAAAGACCATATACAGTTACTTCTTACCACGGGCTCATTATCTATTTTTAAGCTAATTAATAATTGTTCAGCCGCTAATTGAGCGTTAAAGGATGAAGTACTTCCAATTTCCGCTAGAGAACTAGATGACCATAATCTTACTGAAGCCACATCATTTTTCAATGAGTTTATTAATGGCTTCAAAACAATTTCATTATCATAATTAGCTAGACTCCAAGCAGTAGCTCTTCTTACATATGCATTGTCGTCTGTTTCTAATAGACTGACTAATTTTTCTACTGCGCTAGGAAATGGATTTCTACCTAAAGCATATACAGCACTCATTCGTTCTACTGGGCAAGGTTGATCAAGTAAAGGAAGTAAAAGAGGGAAAGATCTTTTATCTCGATATTCACAAAATATTCTTAAGCCTTGAATTCTTTGCTCTCTGTCACCCTTAAGTAATTTCAAGGCTTCATCGCATTCTAAATTTTTATCTAAAGTTCCTCTTGAGAAACCATCTTTATCAATCTGTTCTAAAGGATCAATTTCGAGCTCTACAGATAATTCTTTAGCTAAAACATCTGGATCTATTGCTATTTCTGCCAAACTTTCATTTTGTATATCCTTTCTTTTAGTCATTATCAAATAATAATAAAGATTAATTAATCGGAGCAGGTGACATCATATCTCCAGGTAGCCAAATCCTTGCACTAACAGCAAAAAAAGCAACGCCGAATAAACTAACAATTGCAAAAGGTAAAAGTTTAGTTCTAATAAATCCCAATAATAAAAAAAAGAATTAAATCAATAATAACGTGTTTAAGTTAAATTTAATAAAAAGTTTTTAAATATGATTATTTGATCTTGTCATTTTGCCTTAACTGACCACATGCTGCATTCCTATCTGAGCCTCTACTTTTTCGAAAACTAACATTAATCCCACTATTAGAAAGTCTGGTTTGAAAGAGTTGAGCATTTTTTATAGGGGTTTGCTTAAATTCAACTTCCTCAATGTGATTATATTGAATCAAATTCACATGGCATTGGAAACCTTTTATTAGATTACTTAATTCATCAGCATGTTCTAATTTATCATTAACTCCATGGAGCATTAAGTATTCGAAACTCACTCTTCTGCCAGTCTCTCTTACATATTCTCTACAATCATCAATAATATTTTTAATATGATAATTTTTTGCACTCGGTATGATAGCTTCTCTTATTTTTTGATTTGAAGCATGCAAACTTATTGCAAGCGTAAACTGACATTTACCCAAAACTTGAAAGGACAGTTCTGATAATTTACTTATCATTTTTGGAATAGCGACAGTGCTTACTGTAATCTTTCTCTGACTAATAGCGAAATCCTCATTGATTGATCTAATTGACAGAAGTAACTCATCAATATTTAACAAGGGCTCACCCATTCCCATAAAAACAATATTAGATACTTTCTGATTCATTTGATTTTCAATAAATAAAATTTGATCGAGTATTTCACTTACTTTTAAAGATCTTTTTAATCCTTCTTTACCAGTAGCACAGAATTTACAATCCATTGGGCATCCTACTTGACTTGATAGGCATGCAGTTAATCTTTTCTCAGTTGGAATACCAACGCATTCAACACTTTCATTATCTCTAGTATTTAATAACAACTTTAAGGTTCCATCTGTTGCTAAATACTTTTCTTTTAAGGTTAATTCTCCAAATAAAAAGGCTTCATTTTTTAATTGATCTCTAAACTTTAATGGCAAGACATTAATTTCATCAATACTTTTAGACCTGTTTTTATAGTTATAAAGCCAATTATAAATTTGACGTCCCCTAAAAGCCGCTTGACCATAATTCAAAGCTATTTTTTCTAGATCTTTAACACTACATCCAAGAAGATTCTTCAATTTATTAATAAACTTATTTAATTAGGAGCATCACCATAATAATAATCCATGTTTTAAAAATAATTCAGTAAGAATAAGTGCTATAAAACCAATCATCGCCATTCTTCCATTAAGTTTTTCATTATAAAAATGAAACCCGTAACGAGGTAGTTTTCTTTTAGGAACAATATCAGGCTTAATCATTAATTAAAATTTAAAATAGCATTCTAGTATCTGAAAATGAGAATAGCCTTTATCCATCAGAGAGAAGTCCTTCCTCTTGTAACCCTTCCAAAGCTGCAGGATCAGGTAATTGATCTTCAGAAAATTGATTTTCAGCATTTGGCCTTGCAAAAGCAGCAAAATTGCTGGATGTAGGATCAATTCCATGTCTATTCCTAGTAGTTTCTAAATCTTCATCACTTGGGTCATCAAGAATAGCAGTAGAACTTACAATGGGTGTTTGCGGCATGTCAACTGTATAGTCTGGCCTTAAATTCTGGGTCCTTCTATACCCACCGGATTCTTCTGCAAGAATATCAGGATGAGGTCCAGCTTCTGAGGCTAATTCTTCAACAAACCCACTAAAACCTGTACCAGCAGGTATCAGTCTTCCAATAATCACATTCTCTTTTAGACCTCTAAGCCAATCAGATTTACCTTCTATAGCAGCCTCAGTGAGAACTCTTGTGGTTTCTTGGAAAGAGGCTGCTGAAATAAAGCTATCTGTATTTAGTGAAGCTTTAGTTATCCCTAATAATACTGGAGTAAACTCTGCGGGTGCCCCCCCAGTAATAGACATTGCTTGATTTGTATCTTCTACTTGTCTTAACTCTATTAATTCACCAGGAAGAAGGGTGGTATCTCCTGCATCTTCAATACGAACTTTACTTGTCATTTGTCTTACTATGACTTCAATATGTTTATCACTAATTGCTACGCCTTGGGACTTATAAACATTCTGAACCTCGTTTACCATCTTTCTTTGTAATTTTGATATGGATTCTTGCGCCGCTTCCATTAAAGGTTTTTGATCTTTTAAATCTGTAAATAAACAATCTAGTAAATCGTGAGGATTAATAGGACCATCAGTTAAGAGTTCTCCACCGGTAACTTGCTGACCATCACTTACCATAATATTCTGTCCCATTAAAAGTTGATACTCACTAATAGAATCATCTCTCTCAATAACAGATAATGATACTGATTCTTCATCAGTCCCTTCTTTAATTTGCACAACTCCAGATTTCTTGCATAAAATTGAAGAATCTCTTGGTCTTCTTGCTTCTAATAATTCTTCAATTCGAGGCAAGCCTTGAACAATATCCCCAGTTTTCTGCCTTTCAAAAACTAATAATGCTAAACCATCGCCTCGAAGAACTAAATCTCCATCTTTCACATGCAAAACAGAATCAGGAGAAACCATATAGGGTCTTCCAATCCTTAAGATCACATATTCGCTAGAAACTTCTTCTATTTCTCCGCATGAAGTAGATTTTACTCCCTTACTAATTAAATCTCCATCGACAACACGATCTCCAGTTTTAACAACTGCTTTATCTTTAATATTAATTTTTATTTTATCTTCGTTTCTTTCGACAATAAGTCTTCTAATTGGTTCACCTTCAACTGAATCTGGTAATTGCAATACCCCTCTCTCTTTACAAAGAATTTGAGTAGTAGCAATTACATCACCAGCTTTAACAAGCTGATTATTGTTTATTTGTAGTTCAGTATGAGTTGAACCATGACTTGAGTCAGAAATTGTATCCCTCCTTACCAAGATAGATTCCAAAATAACTAAATTTAATCTATTAATTGATTTATCACTTTTATCTTGAATTGTCTCTACATCAATTGTCATCTGAGGGGTAGCATCAAAACTTTCTATACTCAAATTAGTTTTAAGTAGTTCTACACCCTCCACAGATTTTATTAATTCACCATCTTTATAAGAAAGCCTTTGAATAGCTTTCAAAGCTAATGATGGTCCTTTTTCCTGTTTAACATGAGATAATTCAGGTAACTCAGCCTCATTAGGTATGGTGTATTCTTCTACAGTTCTCAAAAGTAAACCCTTACCCTTTGATGTTTCTAATTTTTGAACAAACAGAATTTCGTCATTATCTACTCCATCTATAATTTTTTCGCCTGGATTAACCAACTTTCCTTCTTCAGTAAATCGACTCAATATCTCTTCATCTTCACACTCATGAAAAGAACCATTTCTAACAGTAATTTCACGCAAGATATCATTTTTTTGAGTCACTGTAACTATTCCTGATGTTTGGCTAAATATATCTTTGACAACTTCTGTTCCTGCTTCAATCCATTCCATATCCTCAGTCATGAGTAAGGATATATCTTTATTTATTTCATGTGTCTCTTGAGGAATCCAAAGCAATGTTCCACCTTGACTAACTTCAAAACCATTTTTAGATGATCTTGCTTTTTTAACACTTAAACCAGGTGCATATTTCACCAGCCCGCCAGTTTTTGTTCTGAATCTTTCATCTGCTAAATCAGCAATAACTTCACCACTACTAATTTTACTTCCAGGTGAAGTATTTAACCTGTAAATAGTTCCATCATTAGACTCTAAATGAAATAGTTCACCTGAATGAGTAGATTCTTCAATTAATTTAAAATTACTTAATAGCATTGAAGTTGTTACGATCTGAACTTCTCTTGAATCGCCTACTGATTCCCGCAAACGCACTTCTCCACCGAACTCACTTGATTGGCTTGCTTCTGCTAAAACAGTTCCTTGTTCTACCTTTGTTTCTGTAGAAACAACAGGTTTAGCATTTGGAGGTAGATTATATACATCTCCAGCTAAGACCCATAACCTTCCTAATCTTTGTGCTTTCAAAGTGATATTACCCTGCCTATCAGTAACTTCCTTTGGTTGAATTACTTTGTCATACCTTACTTCTCCAGCTAAATCACAAATAACATCTTTAGTAGCTTTTTCAACACTTTTCTTTACAGCTCCTGAGGTAATTTGTGCAACGGTTATATCTGAGTCAATATCTTGACCATCTTCTACAAATAAAAGAGATCCACTTGTTACTTCGATTTTTTGGGCTTTGTTAGTAATACTTCCAGTTGGAATAATCTTTAATAAAAAATCTACTTCAGCTTGTTTAGCCTCAACTCCATGCGGGGTTCTATATCCTCTGATTTTTGCTTTTGAACCGAATTCAACTTTACCTTTAATTTTAGATCTTACAACTCCACTTTCTGCAGTAGATACACCTCCAGTATGAAAGGTTCTCATAGTCAATTGGGTTCCAGGTTCTCCAATTGATTGCGCAGCAATAATCCCTACAGCTTCTCCTAAATCAACTAAATGATTATGAGCCAAAGCCCATCCATAACATTTTCTACAAACAGAACGGTTAGCCTCACAAGTTAATGGGGACCTAATATTTACTTTTGAGATTAATGATGTCTCTAAAGTCTTAGATAAAGAAGGGTCTATCGCAGTATTCTTTGGCACAATTAAATTACCTTCAGAATCTAAAATATCTTCAGCAGAAAGTCTTCCGATAAGCCTTGAACCAAATTTTCCATCTTCAGAATTTATAACTATCGACCGTTCAGTTCCGCAATCTTCCTCTCTTACAATTACATCTTGTGCCACGTCAACCAATCTTCTGGTCAAATAACCTGAGTCTGCAGTTCTTAATGCTGTATCAACTAAACCTTTCCTTGCACCATAAGAAGAAATTACATATTCAGTAACCGTAAGCCCTTCCCTAAAGTTAGTTCTAATGGGTAAATCAATAATCTCTCCTTGAGGATTAGCCATCAATCCCCTCATCCCAACTAGTTGTCTTACCTGTGACATGTTACCTCTAGCCCCAGAATTAGCCATCATCCAAACTGAGTTAAGTGGATCATTTTGATTAAAATTATTCTTAACTGCATCTACTAATCTCTCATTAGTTTCAGTCCACGTATCAATAACCTTGGTATGTCTCTCAACTTCTGTAATTTCTCCAAGTCTATAACATTCTTCAGTAGCTGTAATTTGGGCTTCTGCCTGTCCAATTAAATCTTGCTTAGCTTCAGGAACTTTTAAATCATTTACTGAAATAGAAACAGCTGCTTGTGTAGCATATTTAAATCCTAAATCTTTTAGATTATCAGCCATTGCAGCAGTAACGGCGGTTCCATGGGTTTTATAAGCCCATGAAACTAAATTCTTTAAAGCTTTTTTATCTACTACTTTATTTTTGAATGATGGCGGTGTTTTTGGCAATAAAGGCATCATTGTATTATGATTTTTTTTTGAATTTTTTGTAGTTTTACGTACTCTTGAACTTTTTTTTGGTTTAGATGATGTCATGTTTTTATGAATGAATAGTTAGTTTTTTAAGGATTACGTTTTTGAAACAGAATCGATGATCGTATGATTCATAACCACCCTTCCTACTGTTGTTAAAATAAATCTACTTATAAGATTATTTTGAGAATCAAATCTGTCTCTTCTAAAGTTCCAAGTTTCTAACCTTGAACCATCCTCCAGTTCTTTAGATTCTTTGGGTTTATTCGCTTCTTCATCATCATCAACTTCACCATTAAATCTTACCCAGACCCATTCATGTAAACCAACTCTTTTATCTTCAAAAGCAAAAATAACATCTTCTAATGAAGCATAAGTTTTTTGATTGTCACCAAAATTTGGTTTTTTAAAGTTTGGCTGTAATGCAGTTAGATAATAAGAACCTAAAACCATATCTTGTGAGGGAGTTACAATTGGTTCTCCTGTAGCTGGTGATAGTATATTATTGCTTGCTAACATAAGCATACGTGCCTCTGTCTGTGCTTCTAATGCTAAAGGGACATGGACAGCCATTTGATCTCCGTCAAAATCAGCATTAAAGGCAGGACATACAAGTGGGTGTAGTTGGATCGCTCTACCTCCAACCAATTTAGGTTCAAAAGCTTGAATTCCTAACCTATGAAGAGTTGGAGCTCTATTTAAAAGTATTGGGTGACCTTCAATAACTTCTTGGAGTACTTGCATGACTTCATCATCGCCTTTTTGTATTAATTTTTTTGCTGCTTTAATATTATTTACAATATTTTGACGGATTAATCTATGTATCACAAAAGGTTGAAAAAGCTCAATAGCCATTTCTTTAGGGAGTCCGCATTGATGCATCTTTAACTTTGGACCAACAACTATGACAGACCTTCCAGAATAATCAACACGTTTACCAAGTAAATTCTGTCTAAATCTCCCCTGCTTACCCTCTATTATATCGCTGAGAGATTTTAGAGCTCTATTATTAGCCCCAACAACTGTTCTACCTCTTCTTCCATTATCAATAAGTGCATCAACAGCTTCTTGCAACATTCTTTTTTCATTTCTGACAATGATCTCAGGAGCTAAGATTTCTTGAAGCCTAGCCAACCTATTATTCCTATTTATGACTCTTCTATAAAGATCGTTTAAGTCGGATGTGGCAAACCTACCTCCATCAAGTTGGACCATTGGTCTAAGATCAGGAGGAATAACAGGGATTGCATCTAGTACCATCCATTCTGGCTTTGCGTTAGTTGCCAGGAAATTATCAATTACCCTTATCCTTTTAATGAGTTTTGCTCTTTTTTGACCTTTACTGTTTGTAATTTCTTCTCTAAGTTCTTCAGCAATTTGGTTTAAATCAAGATCCTCAAGTAATTGCTTAAGAGCTTCTGCACCTATACCAACAACTGGTTCATTTTCAATAGTAGAGTCTTCTGCATAAACTTCATCTTCTATTTCTAACCATTCATCCTCAGTAAGGAGTTGCTTATATTTAAGATCTTTATGATCCCCAACATCCAAAACAACATAACAATTAAAGTAAACTATCTGTTCTACATCTCTAAGAGGAATATCTAGCAGAATTGCGACATAACTCGGTATACCCTTTAAATACCAAACATGGGAAACTGGAGCTGCCAGTTTTATATATCCCATTCTATGCCTTCTTACTCTACTTTCAGTTACTTCTACACCACATCTTTCACAGACAATTCCACGATGTCTAACTCTTTTATATTTACCGCAGTGACATTCCCAGTCTTTGGATGGTCCAAATATTTTTTCACAAAAAAGTCCGTCCATTTCTGGTTTTAAGGTTCTATAGTTTATCGTCTCTGGTTTAGTAACTTCTCCTACTACTTGCCCATTAGGTAATGTCCTTTGCCCCCAATCCATTATTCTTTGAGGTGAAGCAATAGATATCTTGACGTAATCAAAATGATTTTCTGTTCTTAAGTTGCTGTTAGTCATTTTTAGAATATTTAAATTAGAAAGTGTTGATAAAGTATTTAATCTTCTGCATATTCAGAGGTACCTAGAGATTCATAAGTAGGTCTCGAAGGAGTATTTCTTTTTGGATTTACATCTTGCATTAAATCAACCTCCTTACCTTCATCAGTGTAAACACCAATGTCTAGACCTAGGGACTGTAATTCTCTCATTAGGACTTTAAATGATTCAGGAGTTCCTGGTCTAGGTATAGGCTTACCTTTAACTATGGCGTTTAATGCTTCATTTCTTCCTTGCATATCATCTGATTTAACAGTTAACAATTCTTGCAAAGTATAAGCTGCACCGTATGCCTCTAAAGCCCAAACCTCCATTTCTCCAAGTCTCTGTCCACCTTGTTGAGCTTTACCACCCAAAGGTTGCTGAGTAACTAAAGAGTATGGACCTGTTGATCTTGCATGGATCTTATCATCTACTAAGTGAACAAGTTTAAGAAAGTGAGAATATCCAACAGCTACTGGTTGATCAAAAGGTTCGCCTGTTCTACCATCTTTGAGTAACAACTTTCCAGGATCTTTAGGGTTATAAACCCAATCCTTACCATCTTGCTTTGAAGCTTCCTCTAAAAACGCTTGTACAGTTTGATGTGATTTTTCAGCACCATACATTTCATCAAAAGGCACAACTTTAACTCTGCAATTTAAATTTGATGCTGCCCACCCCATTAACAACTCAAAAACTTGACCTACATTCATTCTACTTGGAACACCAAGAGGATTTAAAACGATATCAACTGGTGTGCCATCCGGTAAATAAGGCATATCTTCTCTAGGTAAAATTCTACTTATTATCCCTTTGTTACCATGTCTCCCAGCCATCTTGTCACCTACCTGAATTTTCCTCCTTTGAGCAACATAAACTCTTACAACCATATTCGCACCAGGAGGCAGCTCATCACCTTGCTCCCTTGTATAAATACGAACATCTAAAACTCTTCCTTTTTCTGTTTTAGGAACTCTAAGAGAATTATCCCTCACATCTCTTGCTTTTTCACCAAATATAGCTCTCAAAAGTTTTTCTTCAGGTGGCTGATCTGATTCTCCCTTAGGGGTAACTTTTCCTACGAGAATATCACCACTCTCTACAAAAGCACCTGTTCTGATAATTCCCATTTCATCAAGATTATTCAAACTTTCTTCTGAAATATTTGGAATTTCTCTAGTTATTTCTTCAGGGCCCAATTTAGTTTGTCTAGCTTCTATTTCATATTTTTCTATATGCACTGAAGTATAAAGATCATCAGTAACCATCCTTTCACTTACAAGTATTGCATCCTCATAGTTGTAACCTTCCCATGGCATATAAGCAATTAAAACATTCTGTCCTAAAGCTATTTCTCCACCTTCACAAGCTGATCCATCAGCAAGAACTTGACCAGATATAACTTGATCTCCATTTTTCACTATTGGTCTTTGGTTTAAACAAGTATCTTGATTAGATCTCTGGTATTTTTGAAGAAAATGAACATGCTCATTACCATCAACATCTTTAACAACTATTTCATTAGCATCAACATAAGAAACGATTCCATTTACTTTTGTAATTGGCACCATCCCGGAGTCTCTAGCAACTTGGGATTCTAATCCTGTGCCGACTAAGGGTCTTTCAGGTCTTAATAATGGAACCGCTTGACGCTGCATATTTGAACCCATTAGCGCTCTATTTGCGTCATCATGTTCTAAGAAGGGAATGAGAGAAGTCGCTACTGAAATAACTTGAACAGGAGAAAGCTGAACATAATCAACTTGATGAGGCGGAACTTTCTCAAAATCTTGCCGGTACCTTACTGGAATTAAATCTGCAAGAATATTACCACTTTTGTCAGTCGCCACATCACCAGGAGCAACCCTACATTCATCCTCCAAGTCCGCTGATAAATAAACAGGATTCCCCTCTTTCATAACCCTACCTTTTTCTACTTCCCAAAAAGGTGTTTCAATAAAACCATATTCATTAACTCTTGCATGTGTTGCAAGAGAATTTATAAGACCTGCGTTTGGGCCTTCGGGAGTTTCAATAGGACATAATCTTCCATAGTGTGATGGATGAATATCTCTAACAGCAAAACCTGCTCTTTCTCGAGTTAGCCCGCCTGGTCCTAATGCTGATATTCTTCTTTTATGCGTTAACTCAGCTAATGGATTTGTTTGATCCATAAATTGGCTTAATTGACTGGATCCAAAAAATTCCTTAATAGCTGCTACCAAAGGCTTTGGATTAACTAGCTGAGCAGGTGTAAGAGAATCTGTCTCGCCAACAGTCATCCTTTCTTTGATAATTCTCTCTAATCGGTTAAGACCAACTCTGACTTGGTTTTGAAGAAGTTCTCCAACGGATCTAACTCTTCTATTACCTAAATGATCAATATCATCTAAACTAGCTCCACCAATATCAAGTTCCAAATTGATAAGATAATCAATTGTCGATAGAACATCCTCATGTGTAAGTGTTCTGACTTCATTTGGAACAGTTAATCTCAATTTTTTATTAATTTTGTATCTACCTACTCTTCCCAAATCGTATCTTTTAGGATCGAAAAATCTACTATGTAAAAGTTGTTGCCCACCAGAAACAGAAGGGGGTTCACCTGGTCGTAATTTTTTATAGAGTTCTAATAAAGCTTGATCTTCAGAATTTATTCCTTCATCATTAGCTGAATCAATTGACTGTTTATAAAACTCAGGATGTCTTAATTTATCAACTACATCATTATCCGAGAGCCCCATAGCTCTCATAAGTACGTGTGCATTAATTTTCCTCGTTTTATCAACTCTTACATAAAGTAGATTATTTTTATCAGTTTCAAATTTTAGCCAAGCTCCTCGATTGGGTATAACGCTAGCATTATAAGTCCTCCTACCATTTTTATCCATTTCATCTTTGAAATAGACCCCTGGACTACGTACTATTTGATTGACTATTACTCTTTCGGCTCCATTAATAATAAAGGTCCCTCTCTCAGTCATTAAAGGAAGTTCACCAATAAAAACTTCTTGTTCTTTGATTTCTCCTGTTTCTTTATTTATTAACCTACATGTTACATACATTTGCGAAGCAAAAGTTGCATCTCTTCTCTTGGCTTCTTCAACATCATGTCTAGGTCTTTTTAACCTATATTCTTCGCCAACAAAATGTAGTTCTAATTTACCTGTGTAGTCGGTAATTGGAGAAAAGCTTTTTAATTCTTCAATTAAGCCTTTTTCCAGAAACCATTTAAAACTTGCCCTTTGTACTTCAACCAAATCTGGTAGATAAGTTGCTGTTTTAGCTATCTGTAAAGCGCTACTGCTCATCCAAGAAAACCCGCCATTATGTAAGATTTGCTAATTACCATAAATTTGACTTAACTTTTAGAAAAATAATCAAAACTTTTAGAGTGAAATCGAGATTTTAGTCTTGAATTCAACAAATATCTAGATTATTATTAGCTGAAATGATCAAAGATAAAGGTTATAAAACCACACTTTAATAAGCTGTTTACTAATAATTAAGAAAAAAATCCAGTAATTTTTAATATTAACAGATTATATGTTAATTTATCAAGTCAAATTTAAACAAATCTTCAGCATTCCTAGAAGACTCATCTGCAATACTTTTCAAGTCTGAAGATCTTAAACTGGCTATAGATTTAGCTACACTTTCAACAAAAGCTGGCTCATTTCTTTTCCCTCGATATGGGACAGGGGCTAAAAAGGGAGCATCTGTTTCAATTAAATATCTATCACTCGGAACAATTCTTGCGCATTCATGAATTTCGTATGCTTTTGGGAATGTAACTATCCCACTAAAACTTATATAAAATCCTAGATCTAAAAATTGCTTCATCTCATCTGGAGTGCCACTCCAACAGTGCAAAACTCCTTTAGGACATATACCTTGTTTAGATAAATCGTGACATATTTTTATCATCTCATTTGCAGCTTCTCTACAATGGATAATGACGGGCAAGTCAAGTTCGCAGGCTAAATGCATTTGTGGAACAAGCGCATCTATCTGTTTATTTGTATTATCACTTTTAAAAAAATCTAATCCTAATTCACCAATAGCAACAACTCTTGAATCACATTGGGCTGCATCTTTCATTATGGATTTAGAATTACATTCCCATTTGTTAGCTTCAAGAGGATGTAAACCAACTGAGTAATACAATTCATCAAATCTTCGAGATATATTTTTTAATTTAGGAATTTCTGATAATTCACAACATGCATGGAGCAATTTTTTTACACCTATTGAACGCCATCTTGAAACAACTTCTTCAAGATCCTCTTCAAAATTTTCAAATATCAAATGACAATGAGAATCAATCAGTTCAATATTGTTCATTTTTACTTACTTACTTGTAAGAAAATCTTTAACTACTTTGTTGATTTTTGATTTTTTGTTAGCACCGTTATTCTTATGTAGAACATTCTTTTTGACTGCCTTATCAATAAGACTGAAGGCTTGATTTACACTAACAAGAACTAGATCTTTGTTATCTGAATTAGGTTCTTGCTTATATTTCTCACAGTTAGCTAATGTTTTTTTTGTTAGCGTTCTAACTGTTGATTTATATGATTTATTAACTAAACGATTTCTCTCAGCAACTTGAATTCTTTTTTTCGCTGATTTGTTATTGGCCACAGAAATTAGAATAAAATATAGATTTATATTATATCAAATAGATAGACTACTAATCAATAATATATAATTTAGATCAGTGAGTTACGTTATTAATTAATTGAATTTAAATAAGTATTAAGAATATGAAGATTATAAATAGTAAACAAAAAGCTCTCCAAGAGTTGAGAAGAATTTCTCAAAGAACTACATCTGGAGACAATAAAAAAATAAATTCAATTGTTGAAAATATTCTTCAAGAGGTGAAATTTCATGGAGATATAGCTGTAGAAAAATATACAAAAAAATTTGATGGATTTTATCCTAAACCAATGCAAGTAAGTACTAGGGATTTAAAAACTGCATGGGAAGAGACAGATCAGCATTTAAAGAAATCATTAGAAGTTGCCTATCAAAGAATAAAAAAATTCCATGAAAAAGAAATCCCTGAATCGTTTACTATAAAGGGAGAATTTGGTGACTCCGTCCAAAGAAGATGGATGCCTGTAAAAAATGCTGGTTTATATATTCCTGGTGGGAGAGCGGCATATCCAAGTACAGTTTTAATGAATGCGATACCTGCAAAAGTAGCTGGAGTTAAAGAAATTTCAATGGTATCGCCTGGAAACGAAAAAGGAAAAATAAATACAACTGTTTTAGCTGCTGCTTACTTATCAGGGGTTGATAAAGTTTTTAGAATTGGTGGAGCACAGGCAATTGGCGCATTAGCATTTGGCACAAAGCAAATAAATAAAGTTGATGTAATTTCGGGACCTGGAAATATCTATGTAACCACTGCTAAAAAGTTAATTTACGGATTTACTGGAATTGATTCCTTAGCCGGTCCAAGTGAAATTTTAATCATCGCCGATAGAACAGCCAACAGCTCTCAAATAGCATCAGATTTATTAGCACAAGCCGAGCATGATCCATTAGCTTCCTCAATACTTTTGACCACATCAAATGATCAAGCTCAAGAAGTTTTTGATGAAGTCTTTAAGATAATAGAGAATCACCCCAGAAAAGAAATTTGCATTCAATCAATTAAGAATTGGGGATTAATTGCTATTTGCGAAAATTTAGAATCATGTGTTGAACTAAGTAATGAGTTTGCCCCAGAACATTTAGAAATAATTACTATTGATCCAAAAACGACGCTCAAGTCTATTGAAAATGCAGGTGCGATATTTTTAGGAAAATGGACACCGGAGGCTGTAGGTGATTATTTAGCTGGACCAAACCATACTTTACCAACATGTGGGAATGCGAGGTTTAGTGGTTCCTTAGGAGTTGAAACTTTCATGAAGAATTCTTCAATAATTGAATTTAATGAAAAAAGTTTAAAAATTAACAGCGTGGATATTATAAATTTGGCAAATAGTGAGGGTTTACATAGTCATGCAAATTCAGTAAAAATTAGATTTGAAGATTAACTTCTCCTAGAAGGTGAAAATAATACTGGAACGTCATCTTCAATTTTACCCACCAAAACCTTATCTGCTAAATCAACAAATAATCCATTTTCCAAGACTCCAGGAATATTATTAATACGCATTTCTAAATCTTTTGGATCTCTTATGCCAGCATCAAATAAAACATCCAAAATCAAATTACCTTGATCCGTGACAACTGGGCCTGCTTTTTTTGTTGCCATCCTTAAATTAGAAACTCCACTCATTTCTGAAATTATATCCTTCACCTGCTTCCACGCAGAAGGCATAACCTCCACAGGGAGAGGGAAAACTTGGTTTAAATTTTGCACTAACTTTGATTCATCAATAACAATTAATAATTTATTTGCTTTAGATGCAACCAATTTTTCTCGGACATGGCAAGCTCCCCCACCCTTGATGAGTTGAAAGTCAGGATCTACTTCATCCGCTCCATCAATGGCTAAATCAATGTAAGGAACTGAAGCTAAATCAATTAAAGGGATATTGAGTTCTAATGCAAGCACCTCTGATTGAAAGGAAGTCGGGACTCCTTTAATATTTTTTAATTTGCCTGATCTGATTTTTTCAGCAAGACTTTTTATCATAAGTGCTGCTGTTGATCCAGATCCTAAACCTAAGATCATTCCATCTTCTACTTCTTCAATAGCTGAGTCAGCAACTATTTGTTTCATCTGAGTCTGTAAATCCAAAATGTTTTGAACAAGAGTTTATAGATTATTAAATTTCAACAGATGCTTTATGTCAAACCTGGAAGTGCTTCAGGTTTAATATTGACTTTAATTTCTTTATTATCTCGTAAAACATTTAAAAGAAATATTTTTCCAATTTGAGCTTTTTCTACCTCATCTAAAAGAGTCTTAGGCTCTTCTATTAAGATATTTTCAGCAGCGATTACTAGATCACCTCTTCTTAATCCAGCTTTTTCTGCAGGACTATTTGGTATTACAGATTGAATTAAAGCCCCTGACCGCTCTGGCAATTGAACAAGTGAATTAGGATCTTCATTATGTTCTTTGGCTATTTTAGGGTTCAAGGAAATCAATTGTACGCCTAAATAAGGATGAATAACTTCTCCATTTTCTAGTAACTGGTCAGAAACATTTTTAGCCAAATTTATTGGTATTGCGAAACCAAGACCAGCTCCAGGTCCACTTCTTACTAGAGTGTTGATACCAATTACTTGACCATTAGAATTAATAAGTGGGCCTCCTGAATTACCTGGATTAATTGCAGCATCTGTTTGTATAAGATCAAGCCTTTTATCAGAAAAACCGAGAGCATTAATGTCTCTATGAAGACTGCTAACTATCCCAAGAGTTACTGTTTTTTCTAGGCCATAAGGAGTCCCAAGAGCTATTGCCCAATCTCCAACTTCAAGCTCTTCTGAATCTCCTAAAGGTGCATAACTAGAGTCCTGTTGATTATCAATTTTAACTAAGGCTAAATCGGTAATTGAGTCCGTTCCCAACACTTGACCCTCACGATTAGTTCCATCAGCCAAAGTAACAGATACATTATCAACTCGTTCTACAACATGAGCATTAGTTAGAACTAAACCATCTTTATCAATAATTACACCTGAACCTTGACCTCTCTCTCGGTCGGGAGCCATACCGGGTTCTCCAAGTAAATCTCTCAATAGTGGATCTAATAAAGTTGGATCAAATTGTTGTCTTTCTACTAATCTTTCAGTATCAATTCTTACAACTGCAGGACCTACCTTTTTGACCGCATCTGAAACAAAATTATGCCCATCAATAAAATCAAAAGCTAAAACTTCAGAAAAAGGGAATAAATATATAATAAAAGTAATTAGTAAACTTATTTTAAGCAAATAACTAAATTTAGTTTTCAGAAATCTCATTACCTTTAAAAACATCAAGAATATTCAGAATTTAATTGAATAAGATTCCTAGTGTTGTTTTTTTGTTAACATCCATAAAATACACATTACAAAAACTTATTTTCAAAAAACTTTTTGATATGTGAAAATAATCAATTATTAAACAAAAACTTAAAATAAATTGGATAAGGAATGTAAAAGCAACTTAGAAAGTCTTCTTCAAGGAGTCGCTAAAGAATTTAACCTAAAGATTCATAGTTTAGATATACTGACAAATCAAAATCCTATTATTGTAAAAATTATTATTTGCAAAACTAACAAAGATGATATTACTTTAGATGACTGTTCAAGATTCAATAACCCTGCTATTAGTGTGATTGAGAATTCAAATCTTTTAAATTGTTCATATGTTTTAGAAATTAGTAGTCAAGGTGTCAGTGATGAATTAACCTCAGAAAGAGACTTCAAAACTTTTAAAGGTTTTCCAGTTAATGTTGAGTTAAACCAAAAAAATTCTCAAATAAAATTTTTGAACGGTTTACTTTATGAAAAGTCTAAAGATTATTTAGCCATTAACATTAAAGGTAAGATTAAAAAAATTCCCTTTAATGAAGTATTAAAGGTTAGTCTTTGCACTTTTAAAGACTAATTAATTATCAACTCTTATTCATTTTACCCATCATAGATGGCATTAGTAATTCTCCCAGGTTTAAACAATCTTATTGAAGACATAAGTGAGGAAAAAAAATTACCTCCTCACGTTGTGGAATTAGCTTTACGTGAAGCTTTGCTTAAAGGTTACGAAAAATACCGAAAAACTTTCTACATTGGAGTGAAAGAAGATCCATTTGATGAAGAATATTTTAGTAATTTTGATGTAGGATTCGATCTAGACGAAGAGGGTTATCGAATTTTATCGAGTAAAATTATTGTTGAAAATGTTGAAAGCGAAGATCATCAAATATCTCTTCAAGAAGTTAAACAAGTTGCTGATGATGCTCAAATAGGCGATACCGTCGTTTTAGATGTCACTCCCGAAAAAGAGGATTTTGGTAGAATGGCCGCCTCAACAACTAAGCAAGTATTGGCTCAAAAGTTGAGAGACCAACAAAGGAAAATGATTCAGGAAGAATTCGCAGATTTGGAAGATCCTGTTTTAACTGCAAGAGTTATTAGATTTGAGAGACAGTCAGTAATTATGGGGGTTAGCTCAGGAATCGGGAGACCAGAAGTAGAAGCAGAACTTCCTAAAAGGGATCAATTACCTAATGACAATTATAGAGCTAACGCTACATTCAAAGTTTTTCTTAAAGAAGTTAGCGAAGTAGCTAGAAAAGGTCCTCAACTTTTTGTAAGTAGAGCTAATGCTGGTCTAGTGGTTTATTTATTCGAAAATGAAGTCCCAGAAATTCAAGAAGGCACAGTCAAAATTGTTGCTGTTTCGAGAGAAGCAAATCCTCCTTCAAGAGCTGTTGGGCCAAGGACTAAAGTTGCCGTAGATAGTATTGAAAGAGAAGTTGATCCAGTCGGAGCTTGCATTGGAGCTAGAGGAGCAAGAATTCAACAAGTAGTTAATGAATTAAGGGGAGAAAAAATAGATGTTATAAAGTGGTCATCTGACCCTATTCAGTACATACTAAATTCTTTGAGTCCAGCTAAAGTTGATCTTGTCAGACTTGTTGATCCAGAAGGACAACATGCTCATGTTTTAGTTCCCCCTGATCAATTAAGTCTTGCCATAGGAAGAGAAGGTCAAAATGTTCGTCTTGCTGCTAGGTTAACAGGCTGGAAAATAGACGTTAAAAACTCCTATGAATATGATCAGGAGACTGAAGACTCTGCAGTAGCAGAATTAATTGTTCAAAGGGAGGAAGAAGAGAATCTTCAAAGAGAAGCTGAACAGAGATTGGAGGCTGAGCAAGCAGAAAGAGCTGCAGAAGATAAAAGACTAAGGGAACTTTACCCTTTACCTGAAGATGATGAAGAATATGGAGATGAACTATACGAAGAAGAAACTCGTTCAGAAAACGACCAAACAGAAAACTTGAAACAAGAGGAACTATTGTCTAAAGAGGAGAACACACGGTGATACAGAAATCTCCTGTTATGCGTAAGTGCATTTCTTGCAGGACAACTTTTGATAGAAATAATCTTTTGAAGATTACTAATGATCATAAGTTAGGAATAATGCTTAACCAAGGTATTGGTCGTTCTGCTTACATTTGTAAGTCAAAAAAGTGTTACACAGATTCTAAACTTAAAAAAAAGCTTCAAAAAGCTTTAAAAGGCATTTTAAATCCTGAATTTATTGATATTTTTGAAAGGGAAATTGCAAACTATAAATAACTATCCCAAAAGGGCATATAATTAAAATTATATTCTTCCAAAATTTCTTAAAAAGAGTAACATTCAGATTAAATGACTATCAGCGATAAAATCAGAGTTTATGAACTTTCCAGAGATCTAAAACTGGAAAATAAAGATATATTGGATGCTGCTCAAAAACTTTCAATATCAGTCAAAAGTCACAGCAGTTCAATAAGTTTAGAAGATGCGAAAAAAATTAAAAATCTTATAAATAAAAATTCAAGTAAAAAAATTCTTTCTGTAAGTAAATCTGCAATTAAAGCAAAAAATGAAAACCCAAAAAATAATGATAATAAAAATAATAAAAATTTTTCTAATCCCTCTCATCCAGAAAAGTTGTCAAAAGAAGGTTTAAATAAAAAACCCCTTTTAATAAAGCCTACTAATAAAGTAGTGAATTCATTAGTAAGCTCAAATATTAAAAATCCAAATCCCCCTACTATTGTCTCTAACCTCAAATCTCAAGCTCTTTCAAAAAATCAAAATAAAACTAATACTTCAGTAATAACAACTCCCAATCTAAAAGACAAAAAAAATCCAAGTGCTCTACAAGACAAAAAGCCTTTAAAAAACTCTTCAGGATCTCCCGCAAAAACTACTGCAAGGCCGCCTATTCAACTAATTGAAAAACCAAAAAATTTGGCAAATTCCAATAGGAATATAAACGCAAACAAAATAAATAACTCAGTTAATCAAAAGGCTCAATCATTAAATAGAGCTGATAATAATAAATTAAGTAGAGCTGATAATAATAATTTTCCTAAAAAGAACTTAAACAGTCCTAACGTAAAAAGTACTCCTGAACTAGTAGGTGCCCCGATTAGAAGGGAAGATCCTAAAATTAATACAAACAGGCCGAACTCTAATAGCAGGCAACCCTCATCTAATACACAAATTTCTGCAAATAGGCCAGGGGGGCAGAATAGGCAGGGTGTTCCAAATAGAGAAGGCGGTCCCTATAGACAGGGATCTCCTAATAGACCAGGAACTCCTTATAGACAAGGTGCTCCTAATAGGCCAGGGGGGCAGAATAGGCAGGGTGTTCCAAATAGAGAGGGCGGTGGCCCCTATAGACAGGGATCTCCTAATAGGCCAGGAACTCCTAATAGGCCAGGAACTCCTTATAGACAAGGTGCTCCTAATAGGCCAGGAGGGCAGAATAGGCAGGGTGTTCCAAATAGAGAGGGCGGTGGCCCTTATAGACAGGGATCTCCTAATAGGCCAGGAACTCCTTATAGACAAGGTGCTTCTGGGATTAGAAAGCCAGTAGCACCCAATGAACTGATGCAGTTACAGAAAACCAATGCATCAAATAAAGAAAAACCTAATATTTCTAATGTAAACAAACAAAAAATCGAAGGGGCCAATCAGAAGACAAAAGCACCTAATAGTCGTTTAAATACATCTCCTTCTCCTACGGCCAAGAAACCAGCTAGATCATTCGCAAGCAACACTAAGAAGCCTGGCAGAACAGATTGGGACGATAGTGCCAAGCTAGAAGCATTAAGAAATAAAAATCCACAGAAACAAAGACAAAAAGTTCATATTATTGGCGAAAATGATGATTCATTAACCTCTGAGACTAGCGGTTACTCAGGAGAAAAGGTTTCAATACTATCAGCAAGTTTGGCTCGTCCAAAAAAAGAAAAGTCTGAAGAGATCAAATCACAAAAACCCTCAAAACAATTCAAGAAAAAGAAAAAAGAGACTACTAGGCAAAGACAAAAGAGAAGAGCTATGGAATTAAGAGCTGCGAAAGATGCAAAACAAGTAAGACCTGAAATGATAATAATACCTGAAGATAATTTAACAGTACAAGAATTAGCCGATAAGCTTAGTCTTGAAAGTTCTGAAATAATCAAATCTCTTTTCTTTAAAGGTATTACGGCTACAGTGACTCAATCACTTGACTTAGCAACCATTGAAACAGTGGCTGAGGAATTTGGGGTCCCTGTTTTACAAGATGATGTTCAAGAGGCTGCAAAGAAAACAGTAGACATGATTGAAACCGATGATATTGAAAGTCTCATCAAAAGACCTCCAGTCATCACAGTTATGGGACATGTCGATCATGGTAAAACAAGTCTTTTAGATTCCATAAGAGAATCCAGGGTAGCCTCTGGAGAAGCAGGTGGAATAACTCAACATATCGGAGCTTATCAAGTTGAATTTGAGCACGAATCAAAAAAGAAAAAGCTAACTTTTCTTGATACTCCAGGTCATGAAGCATTTACGGCCATGCGTGCAAGAGGTACAAAAGTTACTGACGTAGCGGTACTTGTTGTAGCTGCTGATGATGGTTGCAGACCTCAAACACTTGAAGCTATTAGTCACGCAAGAGCAGCGAAAGTACCAATAGTTGTAGCCATAAATAAAATTGATAAAGAAGGTGCTTCTCCAGATAGAGTTAAACAGGAATTATCAGAAAAAGATCTAATTGCCGAAGATTGGGGTGGGGATGTAGTTATGGTGCCAGTCAGTGCAATCAAAAAACAAAATATTGATAAATTACTCGAAATGATCCTTTTGGTTTCTGAAGTTGAAGATCTCCAAGCAAACCCAGAAAGATTAGCTAAAGGGACAGTAATTGAAGCCCATTTAGATAAAGCCAAAGGTCCTGTTGCAACTTTATTAGTACAAAATGGCACATTAAAAGCTGGAGATGTTTTAGCCGCAGGTTCAGTCCTTGGTAAAATTAGAGCCATGGTCGATGAACATGGTAATAGAATTAAGGAGGCGGGGCCTTCATGTCCAGTGGAAGCACTTGGATTTAGCGAAGTCCCAACAGCAGGTGATGAATTTGAAGTTTATCGTGATGAGAAATCTGCTAGAGCGATTGTTGGAGATAGAGCGACTGATGCAAGAGCAACAAAATTAGCCCAGCAAATGGCATCTAGGAGGGTAAGCTTATCATCTTTATCTACTCAAGCAAATGATGGAGAACTTAAAGAATTAAATCTAATTCTTAAAGCAGATGTCCAAGGAAGTGTAGAAGCTATATTAGGTTCGTTAGAACAATTACCAAAAAATGAGGTCCAAGTCAGAGTCTTACTCTCCGCACCAGGAGAAATAACCGAGACTGACATAGATCTTGCTGCTGCCTCTGGCTCAGTAATAATAGGCTTCAACACATCATTAGCCTCTGGAGCCAAAAGAGCGGCCGACGCAAATGATGTTGATATAAGAGAGTATGAAGTCATTTATAAACTTCTAGAAGATATCCAATCTGCTATGGAAGGATTACTTGAACCTGATTTGGTGGAGGAATCTTTAGGTCAAGCTGAAGTAAGAGCAACATTTGCAGTTGGGAAAGGAGCAATTGCTGGATGCTACATACAAAGTGGTAAGCTTCAAAGAAATTGTTCTTTAAGAGTACTTAGATCCGATAAAGTAATATTTGAAGGTAATTTAGATTCCCTGAAAAGATCGAAAGATGATGTAAAAGAAGTTAATACTGGTTTCGAATGTGGAGTTGGATGTGACAAATTCTCAACTTGGAGTGAAGGAGATATCATTTCGGCATTCAAATTTGTAACAAAAAAAAGGACTCTAAATAAATAAAAGCTTAATCTTCCTTATTTCTATCGAAGAAAAATAAGATAGGAAATAATGCACAAGCTCCTAGTTGTATTAAAAGATTATTTTGCTGTATTTCATTCCCACTAGCAATTTTAGAAACCATTATTAGAAGACCTAAAAAAGCAGAACCAGAGAAGGCAATCCATAATATTCTCCTTAAACCTTTGAATGGAGCTTGAGTCTCCTTTAGTAACTTTTTTTTTAATTCAGGGTCAATTTTTGACATTAATTCTTTAAAATATAAAATTAAGTCTATATGAAAAAACTAAAATTTAATATCGCCGACATAGTCGGTGGAACAGCAACTATTTCGTAAACATTAAGTCATTTGTTTAATTCAAATTATCGGCATTTATCTAAAATAAGACAAACTTTTATATGTGGAAAATTAATTTCAAATTGTTTTTAAAATTACTTATATTTTTTCCATTAATTTTCTACTTTGGTAAAAGAAGTTACTTAGCTTATGATGAGGGATTCTATGCTTTACAGGCTAGATGGATATTGGAAAAAGGAAATTGGACAATTCCATTATGGTGGGGAGATTTTAATTTAGATAGAACAATAGGTATACAATTTCTAATTGCCAAATCACAAGAAATATTTGGGGAAAATTTATTTGCAGCCTATTTACCAACAACTATTTCATCAATAGTGATGTTAATAATAACCCATAAATTACATGAAGAATTAATAGGTAAAAAGTTTGCAATCGCATCACCACTTATTCTTTCAACAACTTTTTTGTGGTTTGATTATTCTCACTTAGCTACTCAAGATTTAATATACAGTTGCTTAGTGACTATTGGAATATTCTCCATTGTAAAAACAAACAGTAAAAAAGAATTAGTTTACATATCTCTTTTTGGAATTTGGATAGGTTTAGCTTTTATGATGAAGACTTTTCTAGTAGCGGTACCAATTACATCATTATTACCCTATCTGATTAAAAAAAAATATATTTTTACTTCAAAATATTTTTGGCTTGGATTAATAATTGGTTTTATTCCATTCATTGTATGGTCAACATCAATAAATACATTTCTTGATAAAAATATTATTTTTCACCTTTTAGATAAATTTAATAATTTATCTGAAGAAAATACTTTTACAAATCCTTTTTACTATTATTTGTGGAACATACCAGTCACTTTTCTTCCATGGAGCATATTTTCCATTATTGGATTAGTTCATGGTTTAAAAAGCAAAAATTCACAAGGTTTTATTTTATTTTACTTCCCCTTAATTCTAATAATTTTGATAAGTAGTTTTTCTACAAAAACGCCATACTATCCTTTACAAATCTCTTCTATACTATCCTTAAATGCATTTATAGGTATCAAGTATTTAATAGAAGAAAAAAGATTTAAATTTCTATTTATTTTTATATCGTCAAGAGTAATTCCATTATTAGTGGTAACGATAATTTTTATATATTTCCTCTTTCTCAAAGCTACGATAAATTTTAATCTCAGAGAAAATACATTTTTAATAAGTGGATTAATACTATTCGCATTGGCTTGGAGTTTTATCAAAAAAAGTCAACACTCCTCAAAAATGATTTCTATATTAATTATTGGACCCTATTTAATGACATCATGTTTTTTGCAATCAGGTCTTTTTACAGACCGATCAAGAGAAATTAGAGAAACTATGGAGAATATCTCCTCTTTGAAAACATCCAATAATCGAATAATTAAAGTTGATAAAAGCAGCATTATAAATACTACAACACACTCAAAAATTATTAGAATTGCTCTCTTAACACCTAATTTAGGCGAAGGGATCGATAATATCAAAACTTTAAAATCCTCAGAACTAGCTTGGTCCATCTTTCCAAAAGAAGATCAAACAAAAGATACCTCCATTAAAATTATTTATGAAAATGAAGTTATATTTCCTTGGAAATTAATCAAAAAAATCTAATAGGTTAATATTAATTACGGTTAAATTTTCAAAAAATGAAATCAGTAAATACTTGGAATTTAACAAACAATAAACTCCACCAATTATTTAAAGATGATAAAGAATTTATTTCTCTTAAAGTAAGAGGTAATACTTGGGAACCAATTACAAGATGGCTTAGATTAGATTCCAGAATATTTAGGGAAACAACAAATACAGCAAGAATTACTTTATGTGATGTTGAATCATTAGCAGAAATCTATAATTACAGATCTATCAGATGGAAAGCAAAAAAATTAACTCCAATACAAACCAAATTATTTCCCCAGTCTATAAAAAATACTTTGCGAAAGTTACCAATAATTAAGCATCTTGCATTTGAAATAGAAATCACATTTTATAAATATCATGAAAATTTAAATGATCATTTGATTTCAATACTTATCCCTGCAAGAAATGAAGAAGGTAATAGAAAACTTTTAATCAAAGCACTAAATAAATTTAAAAAAATACCAAATAAAATCGAAATAATATTTGTAGAGGGAAATAGTAAAGATAATACTTTTCAAATGTTGGAGGATCTTACTAAAGACTTCTCAAAAAACTATAAAATATCTCTTTTAAAACAAACTTCGAAGGGAAAGAAAAACGCAGTTGTTGAAGGATTTAATATATCAACTGGAGATACTCTAGCAATTATTGATTCTGACTTAACCGTTGATATTGACGATAGTATTGATGCTATTATGGAATCCACAAAAAATGAAAATATACTAATAAATTGCTCTAGGACAACTTTCCCAATGGAAAAAGATGCCATGAGATGGTCAAATTATATTGGTAATAGATGTTTTGCAATATTTTTATCAATTTTAATTAACAAGCCTATATCTGATTCGCTGTGTGGAACAAAAGTTTTCTCAAGGAAGTTTTTTAATTTGATGAAAAAAAATGGTAGTTGGGAATCAAAGTCAGATCCTTTTGGCGATTTTACAATAATCTTTGAAGCGGCCAATAATAATATTAAAATCTTAAATTACCCTGTCAGATATTATGCAAGGCGGTCTGGAGCACCAAATATATCAAGATGGATAGATGGTATTAAACTTCTAAATGTTTGTTGGAAATATATGATTTCAGACATCTAACTGAAAATAGAGTTAAATTTTTTCATGATTAAATTTAAAAAAATCACAGAAAGGGTAATAAAATAGTTAGATTCTTAATATGAGATCATTTTAAAATCTCTTTTATGTTGTTTAACTTTCCTTTAAAAAATTTAGCTAAAGAGACCAATAGAGAATCTTTTAGAAAAGTTCTCATTGTTAGACTTCCATGCAACCCGATATTTCCGATAGGGCCTATTTATTTAGCGGATCATATTCATAAGTGTTTTCCTGAGATAGATCAACAATTCATAGATTTAGCAATAGTACCGCTAAATAAAGTATCTAAATATCTAAAAAGAAAAATTGACCAATTCAGACCTCATATAATTGTTTATTCTTGGAGGGACATACAAATATACGCACCAGTTGACGGAAGAAGTGGCAATCCTTTGCAAAACTCATTTGAAGTTTTTTATTCGAGTAATATTTTAAAAAAAATTAGAGGTGCTTGGGGAGGTCTAAAGTTAATAACATCACATTATGAAGAAATAAATAGAAATACATCCTTAGTAAAGATGGGTCTCAATAGAGCTCAAAAATACAACAAATCTGTAAAAGTGATTTTAGGAGGAGGAGCTGTAAGCGTTTTCTACGAACAGCTAGGTAAGTTATTACCCAAAGGTACAATAATTTCTGTTGGAGAAGGTGAGAACCTTATCGAAAAAGTTCTTAAGGGTGATTCTATTATCGAAGAAAGATGTTATCTTGCTGGGCAAAAACCTAGAAATAAATTAATACATGAACAGCCATCAGGAACAATTAAAACAGCTTGTAACTACAAATATATTAAATCTATTTGGGCTGAGTTTGATTGGTACATAGAAGGTGGTGATTATTATGTAGGAGTTCAAACCAAAAGAGGTTGTCCACATAATTGTTGTTTTTGCGTTTATGGAGTTGTAGAGGGTAAAAAAGTTCGAGTTAATCCCGTAAATGAAATTATTGAAGAAATGAAGCAACTTTATGAGATGGGAGTTAGAGGTTTTTGGTTTACTGATGCTCAATTCATTCCAACAAAGAATCATATTCAAGATGCGAAGTTACTTCTTCAAGCTATAAAAGATCAGGGTTGGACCGATCTTAAGTGGGCGGCATATATTAGGGCCGATAACATTGACCGTGAATTAGCTCAATTAATGGTTGAGACAGGAATGAGTTATTTTGAGATCGGGATTACATCAGGATCTCAGGAACTTGTTAGAAAAATGCAACTCGCATATAACCTTAAAACTGTACTTGAAAATTGTAGAATGCTTGTTGAGGCAGGTTTTAGAAATCATGTCTCAGTGAATTACTCATTTAATGTTTTTGATGAAACCCCTAATACAATTAAACAAACAGTTGCTTATCATAGAGAGCTAGAAAATATATTTGGGAAAGGTTTAGTAGATCCAGCTATATTTTTTATAGGTTTACAACCACATACACTTTTAGAAAAGTATGCTCTTGAAAATAATATATTAAAACCTAGTTACAATCCAATGAGTATGATGCCTTGGACAGCACGTAAACTTTTATGGAACCCTGGTCCTCTTGGTAAAAAACTGGGAGAGGTATGTTTAGAAGCTTTTGATAATAAAGATGACGAATTTGGAAAAACAGTTATTAATATTTTGGAAAGAAATTATGGTAAATCATCCTTAGATGATTCCCTAAAAGTTCGTAAATTATCAGAAAGAAAGCTTACTGCAGCAAAAGTTTAAAAGTATTAAAATTAATTTATTCGTAAGAAGATAATTAATCTTCTTTTTCAATTGAACTTGATATTCCTTTTGATTTCAAAGATTCTGAATAAAATTCAGCCGGCTCAAGATCACATACAATAACTAAACCAACACCAGTATTATGAGCTTCAAGCATAATAGAAATAGCATCTTGTTCGCTTAATTGTGGAACTACTTCTCTAAGTGCATTAGTAACATACTCCATTGAATTAACAGGATCATTGTGAAGTAAAACTTTGTATTTTGGTGATTTGTTTTTTAACGGGGCTGTTTTTTTCTCCAACACTGCTGCGTTATTATTTTCCCCTTTTTCAAACTTTATATTTGACATTACTTTTTGATTGTAATTACAAGAAAATCTATTAATCATTATATATTAATTATTCGTTCCATTGCATTATTAACATTCATTCTTGAATTGAAAGCAGATAATCGAAAATAGCCCTCACCCGCCAATCCAAATCCACTTCCTGGTGTACCTACGACATCAGCTTTTTCAAGTAAATAATCAAAAAAGTCCCAAGAAGTCATTCTATCTGGTACTTTTATCCAAACATATGGTGCATTATCACCTCCATAAACTTTAAAACCTGCACTTCTGAGCTTATTTTGCATAATTTCTGCATTTTTCATATAAAAGTCAATCAGAGAATTAACCTCTTTTTTACCTTGCGAAGAATATACCGCCTCAGCTCCTCTTTGTACGATATAGCTTACTCCATTAAATTTAGTACATTGACGCCTATTCCATAATGACCATAAATCAATTTTATCCCCTTTTGAATTTTGTCCTGATAGATTTTTTGGTATTACTGTATAAGCGCATCTAACTCCAGTAAATCCTGCATTTTTTGAGAAAGATCTAAATTCGATAGCACAATTTTTTGCCCCCTCAATCTCATATATTGAATGAGGAATATTTTTGTCTTGAATAAAAGCTTCATAAGCTGCATCGAAAAGAATCAAAGACTTGTTTTCTATGGCATAATCAACCCATTTTTTCAATTCTTGTTTAGTAATTGTTGCCCCAGTTGGATTATTTGGAAAACAAAGATAAACAATATCAACTTTCTTTTTTGGGATTTCAGGTTGAAACTTATTTTCTTCATTAATAGCTAAATATACTAATCCTTGATAAGTACCATTTTGAAGTGTTTCTCCTGTTCTCCCAGTCATCACATTAGTATCGACATAAACAGGATAAACCGGATCGGTTACGGCAATTAAATTATCACTCCCAAGAATATCTAAAATATTGCTACTATCGCATTTTGAACCATCAGAAACAAATATTTCTTCCGATGAGATTTGACACCCTCTTGAAATAAAATCATTTACAGAAATTTTTTCCCTAAGCCATCCATATCCTTGCTCTGGGCCGTAACCTTTAAATCCGTTATTTGTTCCCATTTCATTTAATGCTTCGCCCATAGCTTTAACACAAGCTTTAGGTAGCGGCTCCGTCACATCGCCTATTCCAAGCTTAATGACTTTCGAACTGCTATTGGCTTGAGTATAGTTGTTAACTCTTTTTGAAATTTCAGGAAATAAATATCCTGCTTTGAGTTTTAAATAATTTTCGTTAACTTTAACCACTTTAAAAAATTTCTAAACTTAACCTATATAAGAATAATGGACAATGTACTTAACCGGGAATTAGATGTTAATATAAAGGTGGTTATGATTTAATTAAAGAAACAATCATAGCTATTTAATCAATTTCAAATCGTTTGAAAGTCGTCTAAAACTAAAACACTTAGCAAGTCAAACTGCTACTAATTATTTTAAAAATCTAATAACTTAAGCTTTCAAGAAATTGCTAGCGAAAAATTAAATATGTAATTATTTACTTTTTATCGATTTTCAAAAATTCAAAACATACTTTAAAATTTTTATGTCTCAGCAAATTGTAATAGCTGAGCAGGCGCGTATTGCAGCACTACTCACAGATGATCAAGTTGATGAATTAATCGTCGCACAAGGTCAATATCAAATCGGGGATATTTTTTTAGGAACTGTTGAAAATGTCCTACCAGGTATTGATGCTGCCTTTATAGATATTGGAGAAAGTGAAAAAAATGGCTTTATTCATGTATCAGATCTAGGTCCATTAAGATTAAAAAAAGGTGTTGTAGGAATTACTGAACTTCTTGAACCAAAACAAAAAGTTCTCGTGCAAGTAATGAAAGAACCTACTGGAAATAAAGGACCTAGACTTACAGGTAATATCTCGTTACCTGGTAAATATTTGATACTGCAACCATATGGACAAGGAGTCAATATTTCTAGAAAGATAAATACTGAGACTGAAAGAAGTCGTTTAAGAGCTCTTGGAGTTTTAATTAAACCGCCTAGCACAGGATTATTATTTCGAACTGAAGCAGAACAAATCAAAGAAGAATTTCTTATTGAAGATTTAGAACATTTAATTCAACAATGGGATCAAGTATTAAAAAATTCAGAGAATAATCATCCACCAAATTTAATAAGTAGAGATGAGAATTTTTCATTAAAAATTTTAAGAGATTACATCAAATCATCAACTAGTAAAATTGTAATTGATAATAAAATCGCTCTCGAAAAAGCAAAAGACTTTTTAGTTAATAATGACTCTAATTTGGATCTTGTTTTTCACAATAATGAAATAAATGAGCATATTTTAGAAAAATACCAAATTAATAAAACTATTCAAAAGGCGCTTCAGCCAAGAGTAGATTTACCTTCAGGAGGTTACATAATTATTGAACCTACTGAAGCATTGACAGTAATTGACGTTAATTCTGGATCTTTCACAAGATCAGCTAATTCAAGACAAACTGTTTTATGGACGAATTGTGAAGCAGCTATAGAAA
This sequence comes from Prochlorococcus marinus subsp. pastoris str. CCMP1986, assembly GCF_000011465.1. Lineage (NCBI taxonomy): Bacteria > Bacillati > Cyanobacteriota > Cyanophyceae > Synechococcales > Prochlorococcaceae > Prochlorococcus > Prochlorococcus marinus. The sequence goes on from NC_005072.1 coordinate 1,441,516, forward strand.
TTTCTAGACAAATGAAATTAAGAAATATTGGGGGAGTTTTAGTTATAGATTTTATAGATATGGAATCTCGAAGAGATCAATTTCAGTTACTTGAACATTTTACTTTAGCCATTAAAGATGATTCAGCAAGGCCACAAATAGCTCAATTAACTGAGTTAGGTTTAGTTGAATTAACAAGAAAAAGACAAGGTCAAAATATATATGAATTGTTTAGTACTAAATGCAATAACTGCAATGGATTAGGGCATAAAGAAAAATTACCAAATTATAAAAATATTTCTTTAAAAACTAATCAAAATGCAAAAAAATCCAGTAAAATTAATGATACCAAAATCTCAGATTCAACTCCCATTCAATTAATTGAAAATCAGGAAACGATCATTGGGGAAGAGTTAACTAAAACCAAAAACACCATTAAAGACGATGATCATTCCAATAAAAGGGGGAATGATAATGAATTACCTAATACAAACAATCGTAGTGAAAAGAAAGTAATCACGGTTGAGCTTAGTAATGATGAAAAAATTGTTTACAGCCAATTGGGTATTAATCCATTAATTAAATTAGGAAAGGAATATCTAAGTAGTAATCACTTAGTACGTTTGGAAGATGTTAAGAACAAGGAAAAAGATGATTCCGAGCAAAATGTAAAAACAAATAATAAAGTTACAAGTAAGAATACAAATAAAATAACCTCAACTTTTGATTCAAAAGAAGAGGTTGAAGCAGATTACTCTAAAGAAGTGAATCCCGACAAAAAATTGCCAAAAGTAACAAATGAGAACGAGGTAATAGAAACAACAGATGAAATGGATAATTCAAGAAGAAAAAGAAGAAGATCATCTGCAAATATTGAATAAAGATTCTGAGATAGGTATTGACGAAGTCGGTCGTGGTTCGGTTTTCGGACCTGTATTTTCTGTTGCTGTAGTTCTTTCTAAGAAAAGTGGATTAACTCTCAAGAAATTAGGGGTTAATGATAGTAAAAAATTAACTCCAAAAAAAAGAAAAGATTTTTTTCCTAAAATTATTGCATTATCATCAGATTACGCTTTAGGGCAGTCTTCAGTAAGAGAAATAGATTTGTTGGGGATAAGACATGCAACTGAACTTTCCATGATTAGAGCAGTTAAAAAGTTAAAACATATGCCATCTGAATTATTAATTGACGGCCCATTAACATTAAGACTTTGGGAGGGTAATCAAAGAAATATTATTTCAGGTGATTCTAAATTTATTTCAATAGCTACTGCAAGCATAATTGCTAAAGTAATGCGTGACTCTTTGATGGAAAGATTAGAAAGCAAATATCCTGGATATTTCATATTTAAAAATAAAGGATATGGTACCAAACAACATTTTTCAAGTCTTAAAAAACATGGACTAACGAATCTCCATAGAAAAAGTTTCTTGAATAAGTTAAATCTGATTTAATTCACACCAATTTACAAAATCTTTTATTAATTGTTGTTGAACTCTAGATTTTATTCCTAATAAAATTCCATTCAATACTGAATGACCTGTAGATTCTAAAATTTTCTTTGGCAAAAGTTTCAAAAGAGGCGGTTGACTTACTGAAACTCCGAGTAAGGCTTCACCTTCTAAACCAAAATCAGTTGCCTCCAAATTTGCTTTCAAAATTAAATTAAAGTCTTCAACCATGCCTAAACCATCTAATGTACTATCAAGTGCACTCATTTTTAAAACACCCTTATTATTCTCAACTGCAATTGATACAACAGGTTTAACATCTAATTGAAAAACCTTGAAACTTGTTACAGTATACTTATACATTCCTTCCCCTCCAGGCTCTAATTTCTTTGGGTCTAGCATTGCTCCAACAACTCTTTCTTCCTCCAAAAGATATTTAGAAAGATATTCTTTATTCCTCGTAACAGAAAGTTTAAGTTTCTGTTTTGCATCAAAAGCTAAAAGCATTTTCTATATACCTCCAATGCTTATTTGATCTCTTTTTTTATTACAATTTACCATGAGCAAACAAGTTGCATATTTAGGCCCTAAAGGGACATACGCTGAAAAAGCAGCTCATATTTTATCAAAGCTTGCTAATTTTAAGTCACCTTTATTTGTACCATGTAACGGGCTGTATTCGGTTATTAAATCAATAGCCTACAACAATTGTGATGCAGCAATAGTGCCCATTGAGAATTCTGTTGAAGGAGGAGTGACAACGACTTTAGACGCGCTTTGGAAATTTTCTGATATTAATATAAATAAAGCAATTGTTTTGCCAATAAATCATGCATTAATTAGTGATGGCAAGATTTCAGAGATATCTGAGGTTTTATCTCATCCGCAAGCTTTAGCTCAATGCTCAGAATGGCTATCTGAGAACCTTCCAGAAGCTATTACTTTAGCAACAAAATCTACATCAGAAGCTGTGAATATGGTTAAAGGAAGCTCATTTAGAGCTGCTATTGGTTCGAAATCTCTTATTGAAATAGAAGGACTTCAAGAATTAGCATTTCCTATTAATGATGTCCCAGGTAATTGTACAAGATTTGTATTGTTGAGTAAAGAATATATTGTAGATAAAGCCAATATTGCAAGCTTTGCCTTCTCATTACTCTCAAATAATCCTGGTGCTTTACTAGAAGCTTTAAATTATATTGCAGAATTTGGATTCAATATGAGTAAAATAGAATCTAGACCTTCAAAGAGAGAATTAGGAGAATACATAATCTATGTTGATGTTGAAATAAATACAAAAACTAATATTGAAGCATTTAATAAATTAAAGAAAAAAATACAACCCTTATGTAAACATTTGATCGACTTTGGATGTTATTTATCAGAAAAGATTAATTTAGACTAATTAACCTCTACATTTATAAACTCCAAATTCCATTAAACCTTTTTTAAAGGCCCAATCCATTAAAAGTATTGTAGGTATCTCTCTGATAGACTTTATAATTGCTCCTGGACCAAGGGATAAAATTGAATTAGGTCTTCTCATTCCTTCAAATATTGAATCAAACCAAGAGGGATTTGTAAAAGAATTCCAATTAGAGGATATAACTTGACCTGAACTATTTTTGTTATTTATAAGAATACTACTGAATTCATTGATACTAATAAATTTAGGATGTACCCACTGTTCAAGTAATTGTTTTAAGATTATTTTTTCAATCATGGATGGGGGTTGCTTTTGTAAATCTCTTGAATTCCAATCAGCCAATGCTAAATATCCTCCAGGTCTTAAAGTTCTTAACATTTGATCTGCAAATTTAGTTTTATTATTCATATGGGCTCCTGCCTCAACACTCCAAACACCATCAAATATTCCCTCTTCAAATTTCAAATCCAAAGCATCCATAACTTTGAAGTTGCATTTACATTCATAAGGAGTAAGTTCTTTTGCTCTTTTTACTTGAGCTGGACTAATAGTTATTCCAGTGACATTAAATCCATAATAATTGGCGAGAATTCTAGAACTTCCACCTATTCCGCAACCGACATCTAAAATCCTAGAACCTCTTGGTAATTTATCTAAACCACTCCAACTTACTAACTCATGTACAAATTGAACTTTAGCCTCTCTAAAATCAATATTTTTATTTAGAGGATAGAAACCTAGATGTATATGTTCTCCCCATAATCTTTCTAGTAATTTATCTTGAGTCCAGGAATCATATGCTGTAGCTACAGTTCTCGAAGAAATATATTTTCTAGTATTAATTCTCCAAAGTATTAGAGAAGAAAATAATAAAGTTAAAAATATAACAAGTGAAGATATTAAAAAAATGGACATTTAGTTTTCTTTGATATCAGGAAAACTCTCTTTTAGAGCTGTTCTAGCTGCTAATTGTTTTCTAGTATGATCTAACATTTCAAACTCTCTTTGTAAACGAGTATGTGTGTTCCTCTCCTCTAAAAGTTTTTGCTGCTCTTCAGCTACTGGCCCTCCCAGATGAGCACCGATCCAAAAAGAAAGTTCCATAGGATTCTCAGGTAACTTTTCAGGAAGAACTTTCTGAGAATTAGTTAATTTACCAGTTAATTTAACTACATCATTTAAGGCTTCAGTGACTGAATCTCTTAAAAGATCTAAACTTTGAAAACTATCAATATTTTCGTCAGTAATCCAACTTACCATTGCTGAACAATAAGGTGTAGAACGTACAATTTCAAGAACTTGAAATCTTTGCTGTCCCAAAGTGATTATATTACTTCTACCATCTTCGGCCGTTTGATGTTTAATTATCTGAGCACAACAGCCAACGTTAGCCATACTCTTTTTATTGGGATCCCATTTAATAACTCCAAACATTGAATCTGATTCAAGTACAGATTTAAGCATAATTCTGTATCTCGACTCAAAGATGTGTAGTGGCAAGACTTCTTGTGGGAAAAGAACAACTTCTGGGAGAGGGAACAATGGTAATTCCCTTACTGAAAGCTCTCCCATTTAAACCTCAAATGTTTATTATATTTTAGTGAATTAAAGTTCTATTCGGGATTTCTTATAATTTAACTTCTATGTCTACACCACTAGGAAGATCCAATTTCATTAAGGCATCTATAGTTTTAGCAGAAGGACTATAAATATCAATTATTCTTCTATGAGTTCTGGTCTCGAAATGCTCTCTAGAATCTTTATCAACATGAGGCGATCTTAAAACGCAATAAATTTTTCTTTTAGTTGGTAATGGAATAGGTCCGATAGCTGAAGCAGCGGTTGTATCTGCCGTTTGAATTATTTTGTCACAAGATAAATCAAGCATTCTTCTATCGAAGGCTTTTAATCTGATACGTATTTTTTGTTGAGTAAGTGAAGCTGTCATAAGTTTAAATTAATATCTTTATAGAGGGGTTATTGATAAGCAATAACCCATATCTCTGTATTTAACTATTTTAGATTATCAAAGGTTAACTTTATAAAATCAAAGAAAATTATTCAATAATTTTAGAAACAACACCAGCTCCAATAGTACGACCTCCTTCGCGAATAGCAAAGCGCATACCTTGTTCAATTGCAACTGGACAAATTAATTCTCCAGTCATTTTTATCCTGTCACCTGGCATTACCATCTCAACATTGGCTCCATCATCAGCTGTGAATGCAGTGATTTGTCCAGTTACATCTGTTGTTCTTATATAAAATTGTGGTCTGTAACCAGCAAAGAAAGGTGTATGTCTACCACCCTCTTCTTTCTTAAGGACATAAACTTCTCCTTCAAATTTTGTATGAGGAGTAATCGAACCTTTTTTAACAAGAACCATACCTCTTTCAATATCTTCTTTCTGAACACCACGTAAAAGTAGTCCAACATTATCTCCAGCCATACCTTCATCAAGAAGTTTACGGAACATTTCAACACCCGTGACAGTGGTCAATCTTGTATCTCTTATTCCAACTATTTCAACTTCTTCCCCTACTTTGACTTTTCCTCTCTCTATTCTTCCAGTGGCAACTGTTCCTCTACCTGTGATAGAAAATACATCTTCAACTGCCATCAAAAATGGCTTGTCGATTTCTCTCTCAGGTTCAGGAATACTAGCATCAACGGCAGTCATTAATTCTTCAATTTTAGATTCCCAAGTAGAATCTCCTTCTAAAGCTTTTAGACCTGAAACTTGAACGATGGGTATATCATCACCAGGGAAATCATAACTATCAAGAAGTTCTCTGATTTCCATTTCAACAAGTTCAATGATTTCTTCATCATCTACCATGTCACATTTATTCAAAGCAACAACCAAAGCAGGAACTCCAACTTGTTTTGCTAAAAGAATGTGTTCTTTTGTTTGAGCCATAGGACCATCTGTTGCTGCACAAACTAAAATTGCACCATCCATTTGAGCTGCACCAGTGATCATGTTTTTCACATAATCAGCGTGACCTGGACAGTCAACGTGTGCATAATGTCTTTCGGCTGTTTCGTATTCAACGTGTGCAGTATTAATTGTAATACCACGCTCTCTTTCTTCTGGAGCACCATCGATGTCTCCATAGTCTTGAGCTTGTGCTTGACCTTTTTTAGCTAAAACATTAGTAATAGCAGCAGTCAGGGTTGTTTTTCCATGATCAACGTGGCCAATAGTACCTATGTTGACATGTGGTTTGTTCCTTTCGAACTTCTCGCGAGCCATTTGAATTAAAGAATCGAGGGTTAAAGAGTGTTTAGTTTAGAGATCAGGAGTTGCCCTGATTCTTGGAAATGATAGCTTCAGCAACGTTACGAGGAACTTCCTCATAATTTGCGAACTCCATTGAAAATATGCCCCGACCTTGAGTCATTGATCGGAGTTGAGTGGCATAACCGAACATTTCGGCTAAAGGCACTTTGGCCTGTACTTTAGACAATCCATCATCGACAGATTGTCCTTCGACTTGACCTCTCCTTGAAGAGAGATCACCAATTACAGATCCAAGAAAATCATCAGGACTTTCGACCTCGACTTTCATCATAGGCTCTAAGAGGACAGGATTGCATTTTTTAACCCCATCTTTAAAAGCCATTGAACCTGCAATTTTGAAGGCCATTTCAGATGAGTCTACATCGTGGAACGAACCATCGACTAGTGTTACTTTTACATCAATCAGCGGATAACCGGCAAGAACCCCTGATTCGCAGGTTTCTTTCATTCCATTTGAGGCTGGTCCAATATATTCTTTTGGCACAGTTCCACCCACGATTTTGTTAACAAATTCAAACCCTTTGCCGACTTCGGCAGGTTCCATTTCAATAACTACGTGTCCATATTGTCCTTTACCTCCTGTTTGTCTTGCATATTTTCCTTCACCCTTGGAACTTGATCTAATTGTTTCTCTATAAGAAACCTGAGGGGCGCCTATATTTGCCTCAACTTTAAACTCTCTCAACATTCTGTCTACAAGAATTTCAAGATGTAGTTCCCCCATGCCGGCTATTACAGTCTGATTAGTCTCTTGATCTGTACTTACCCTAAAGGTTGGATCTTCTTCAGACAAGGCTTGTAAGGCCTTAGAAAGTTTCTCCATATCTCCTTTAGTTTTTGGTTCTACAGCAACTGATATAACAGGTTCGGGGATAAATAAAGTTTCTAGAACTATTGGGTCGTCAGTATTACACAAGGTATCACCTGTTGTTGTATTCTTCAATCCCAATACAGCACCTAAATCTCCTGCTCTTAATTCATCAACTTCTTCTCTTTCATCTGCTTTTAAGATGACTAACCTTGAAATTCTCTCTTTAGCATCCTTAGTTGAATTCATAACATAACTTCCTTTAGAAAGCACTCCAGAATACATTCTTACAAAAGTTAGTTTTCCATAAGGATCAGACATGACTTTGAAAGCAAGTGCACTGAAAGGAGCATTGTCATCCGAAGGTCTAACATCTTCTTTACCATTTGGTAAAACACCTTGAATTGGTTTTACATCAATTGGAGCTGGTAAATAATCAACTACTGCATCAAGAACTAATTGAACCCCTTTATTTTTAAAGGCTGATCCACATAAAACAGGAACCAAACCATGTTTGAGAACTCCTTCTCTAATCCCTTTTTTTAATTGATCTTCAGTTAATTCTCCCTTATCCAAAAATATTTCAATTAATTCTTCATCATTTTCTGCGACACTTTCCATTAATTTGCTTCTCCATTCCAATGCCTCGTCTTTCATCTCATCTGGTATAGGAGCTTCTTCAATATCAGTTCCTAAATCATTTTTGTATAAATAAGCCTTGTTACTTACTAAATCAATAATTCCTGAAAGATCACCTTCAGCTCCTATTGGAAGTTGAATAGGAAAAGCATTTGCTTTAAGACGATCTTTAATTTGTTGATTAACCTTTAGGAAGTCTGCGCCTGTTCTATCCATCTTATTAACGAAAACCATTCTTGGAACAGAGTATCTATCAGCTTGTCTCCAAACAGTCTCTGATTGTGGCTGAACTCCTCCTACCGCACAAAACACAGCTATAACACCATCTAAAACTCTCATTGATCTTTCAACTTCAATTGTGAAGTCAACGTGTCCTGGAGTATCAATAATATTAATTCTATGATCTTGCCAACTAGTAGAAATAGCAGCAGCTGTGATAGTAATTCCTCTTTCTCTTTCTTGAGCCATCCAATCTGTTACCGCAGCACCATCATGTACTTCTCCGATTTTATGAACAACCCCTGAATAAAAAAGTATTCTTTCAGTAGTAGTTGTTTTACCAGCGTCAATATGAGCGGCTATACCTATATTCCTTACTCGTTCAAGGGGAAAGTCGCGTGCCAATGTTAAAACTCCAAATAGAATGAATTGCTAAATAGCAACAGTTTATTTAATCAAATAAACTTTTGTTTAATAATAAACTAAATAAGGACCATTTTGGGTCGAAATTAGTATCTGTAGTGAGCAAAAGCTTTATTAGCTTCTGCCATTTTATGAGTATCCTCTCTCTTCTTAACTGCGCTGCCAGTTTCATTAGCTGCATCCATTAATTCACCTGCTAACTTTTGCGACATACTCTTTCCATTTCTTCCTCTTGAAAAGGTAACTAGCCATCTTAATGCCATAGCAGTTCCTCTCTCTTGACGAACTTCCATAGGAACTTGATAGGTTGCACCTCCAACTCTTCTAGCTCTCACCTCTACCAATGGGGTTGCATTCTTTACGGCTGTTTCAAATAACTCCACAGCATTTCCACCTGTTCTTTCACTGATTAGAGAGAAAGCATCTGATAGTATTTTTTGTGCAGTAGATTTTTTACCATGTTTCATCAATCTAGAAATCATCATTGAGGCAAGACGACTATTAAATTGGGGGTCTGGTAAAACCGGTCTTTTTACTGCTGCATTACGACGTGACATTTTAGAAAAGAATTGAAGTTAAAAAATTAATCATTTTTAGGGGCTTTTGCACCATATTTAGACCTGGATTGACGTCTATCTTTGACTCCTGCAGTATCTAAAGTTCCTCTTATTATATGGTATCTTACCCCCGGCAGATCTTTAACTCTTCCTCCCCTAAGTAGGACTACAGAGTGTTCCTGTAAATTATGTCCGATACCTGGAATATATGCGGTAACTTCAAAACCAGAAGTTAGTCTAACTCTGGCAACTTTTCTTAAGGCAGAATTAGGTTTCTTAGGAGTAGATGTATAAACTCTTGTACATACTCCTCTTCTCTCTGGACAAGATTTAAGTGCAGGAGATTTTGTTTTTCTTGTCAGACGTTTTCTTTCTGATCCAATTAATTGGGAAATGGTCGGCATCTATATTAATAGATAAAAATACATATCAAAACATCATAACCTTTTACGAGTCATATCTAAAGCATTTTTGATTTTTTTTGATTTATGAATAAAATTTTAATTTGTTTAGTAATTCTTCATTATTTTTGCTTTGTATTTTGAAATTCATTTTTATAATAGAAATAAATAAATTTTCTTATATAGTTAAATAATCTATGCGAGGGAGTATCAAAAGAAGCAACGAGTCATATCAAGATAGTTATTCTCCAAATGGAATTATTGGAGAGAAAGATGCTTGTGGTGTTGGTTTCATAGCAAATATTGATGGCAAAGAAAGTAATTGGATATTGAAGCAATCTTTAAAAGGTCTTAATTGTATGGAGCATAGAGGAGGATGCGGAGGAGATAGTGATTCTGGTGATGGGGCAGGAATTTTATGTTCAATTCCATGGGAATTTTTAGATAGAGAATTAAATTTAAATACTGAAAGCTACGAAAAACGAGGTTTAGGCATGATTTTTATGCCAAATAATGAATTAAAAGTTAAAGAATCAAAACTTATATGCGATGAAGAAGCTAAAGAATTAAATTTTAAACAATCATTTTGGAGAAATGTACCTATTAAAAATGAAACATTAGGAATTTTAGCAAAAGCAAACGCACCATTTATAAACCAATGGATCGTCTGCTTAGAAAAAGATGATAGTAGAGATATTGAGATGCTCTTGTTTCAACTAAGAAAAAGAATTGAAAAAAGGATAAGAGATAATACAAAAAATGCTATCGGTGAATGCGAATTTTATTTCGCATCACTTAGTTCTAAAACTGTTGTTTATAAAGGTATGGTTAGATCTGAAGTTTTATCAGAATTTTACGAAGACTTAAAGAAAGAAGATTTTAAAGTTTCTTTTTCTGTTTACCATCGAAGATTTAGCACAAATACCTTACCAAAATGGCCTCTTGCTCAGCCAATGAGATTTTTAGGTCATAATGGAGAAATTAATACCCTTTTGGGTAATATCAATTGGGCGAAAGCATCAGAAATACATATTGATGATTACTGGGGAGAGTTGTCTCGTGATATTAAGCCAATAGTTGATAAGAACAAAAGTGATTCATCAAATCTTGACGCAACACTAGAAATTAACATTCGTTCAGGCAAACCAATAACTGATTCCTTATTGAAACTTGTTCCAGAAGCATTTCGAGATCAACCAGAACTTGAAAGCAGAGAAGATATTAAGGCTTTTTATGAATATTCTGCTACTCTCCAAGAAGCTTGGGACGGTCCTGCTCTATTAGTATTTGCAGATGGAAACTATGTTGGAGCGACACTTGATAGGAATGGATTAAGACCTGCTAGATATTCAATTACCAATGATGGTTTTGTGATTATGGGTTCAGAGACAGGGGTAGTGGATATTGAAGAAAATAGAGTTATAGAAAAAGGACGTTTAGGGCCAGGCCAAATGCTCGCAGTTGATCTTTCTCAGAACAAAATTTTAAGAAATTGGGAAGTTAAAGCAGAAGCTGCCAAAAGAAAAAATTATAAAAAACTGATACAGAAAAGAACTATAAAACTCAAAAATAATGAATGGTCCAATACTTGTAATTTAAAAGATTTTGAATTACTCCAACAACAAACTGCTTTTGGTTTTTCCTCAGAAGACAATGACCTCATTCTTGATTCAATGGCTTCTCTTTCTAAGGAGCCAACATATTGTATGGGTGACGATATACCATTAGCAGTGCTCTCTTCTAAACCTCATATTTTATACGACTACTTCAAACAAAGATTTGCACAAGTTACTAATCCTCCCATTGATCCTTTAAGAGAAAAATTAGTAATGAGTTTAGAGATGCATTTAGGTGAAAGATGCTCTCCCTTCGAATTTAATGGTATTAAGCCTTTTATTCATTTAAAAAGTCCAATTATTAATGAAAAAGAATTAATTTCATTAAAAGAATCAGAAATTAAATCAAAAACCATTTCAAGTTTATTTGATATTGAGGAAAGAATAAAAGGATTTGAAGCAAAGTTAGATGATATTTGTAAAGTAAGCGAGAAAGCAATAAAAGAAGGCTGCTCTTTAATAATCATTTCTGACAAAGGAGTCAGTTCCAAACAAAGTTTTATTCCTCCTTTATTAGCTGTAGGTGCAATTCATCACTATCTTCTTAAAAAAGAAATAAGATTAAAAGCCTCGCTAATAATTGAAACTGGTCAATGTTGGAGCACGCATCACCTAGCATGTTTAATTGGTTATGGAGTTAGCGCTGTATGCCCTTGGTTAACACTTGAATCTGGAAGACATTGGTTACAACATCCAAAAACTCAAAAGCTTATTGCTACTAAGAAAATCAATCCACTATCAATTGATGATGTTCAGGAAAATATCAAAAAAGCTTTAGAAGATGGATTAAGAAAAATACTTTCAAAAATAGGGATTTCCCTTTTATCTAGTTATCATGGTGCTCAAATATTTGAAGCTGTAGGTCTTGGCTCTGACTTAATTAAAATAGCTTTCGATGGAACAACAAGTCGAATTGCAGGGATCACACTAAAAGAACTTGCAAATGAATCACTCTTAATTCATACCAAAGCCTTTCCAGAAATAGATTTAAAAAAATTAGAGTTTCTAGGATTTGTTCAGTTTAGAAATAATGGCGAATATCACTCTAATAATCCTGAAATGTCAAAGGTTTTACATTCTGCCCTAAAGCAAGGACCAGGATACGATCATTTTGAGACTTATAAAACACTTATTCGAAATAGACCTGTCACTTCATTAAGAGATTTACTGTCAATTAACTCGACAAGAAAAAGTATCCCTATAGATGAGGTTGAAAGTGTTGAATCAATATGTAAAAGGTTTTGTACTGGAGGAATGAGTTTAGGAGCATTATCAAGAGAAGCTCATGAAGTGTTGGCCGTTGCAATGAATAGAATTGGTGGGAAAAGTAATAGCGGGGAAGGAGGAGAAGATCCTGCTCGTTTTAATGTATTGAATGATATTGATGAAAATACTCAATCGGCAATATTACCATCTATAAAAGGCCTAGAAAATGGGGATACTGCTTGCTCAGCTATTAAACAAATAGCCTCTGGGAGATTTGGGGTTACTCCAGAATATCTAAGAAGTGGGAAGCAACTTGAAATAAAAATGGCTCAAGGAGCTAAGCCAGGCGAAGGTGGCCAATTACCAGGACCAAAAGTTGATTCATATATTGCAAAGCTAAGAAACAGCAAACCTGGAGTAGCCTTAATATCTCCACCCCCACATCATGATATTTACTCTATTGAAGACTTGGCTCAGTTAATTCATGACTTGCACCAAGTTCATCCAAGAGCGAAGGTCAGTGTAAAGCTCGTTTCTGAAATTGGGATAGGTACTATCGCTGCTGGAGTTAGCAAAGCGAATGCTGATGTAATACAAATTTCCGGGCATGATGGAGGTACAGGGGCTTCCCCTCTAAGTTCTATTAAACATGCTGGTTTACCGTGGGAATTAGGCGTTGCAGAAGTACATAAATCCCTTATGGAAAATAATCTTAGAGGGAGAGTACTTTTAAGAACTGATGGCGGACTTAAAACAGGATGGGATGTGGTAATCGCAGCTATTTTAGGTGCGGAAGAATTTGGTTTTGGTTCAGTAGCAATGATTGCTGAAGGCTGCATAATGGCGCGTGTTTGTCATACAAACAAATGTCCTGTAGGTGTAGCTACTCAAAAAGAAGAATTAAGAAAAAGGTTTAAAGGTTTACCTGAAAATGTCGTGAACTTTTTCTTATATATTGCTGAAGAGATAAGACAAATAATGAGTAGCATTGGAGTATCTAATATGGAGGAATTGATTGGCAATCAGGAATTTCTAACAGCAAGAGATATTAAACTTCCAAAAACTGCAAATATCGATCTTAGTTCTCTAATTAAAAAAGGGACTCAATATAAAGACAGGTCATGGTTAAAGCATTCTAAGACTGCTCATACTAATGGATATGTATTAGAGGATCAATTTTTGTCTGATAATGAATTCATGAATTCTATTAAGAATCATGGGAAAGTAATTAAAGAAATAGAAATCAAGAACACTGACAGAAGTGTATGTGCAAAAATATCAGGTGAAATTGCGGGGCTTTATGGAAATAATGGATTTAATGGTGAACTAAATCTCAATTTCAAAGGATACGCAGGGCAGAGTTTTGGTGCTTTTTTATTAAAAGGAATGCATATCCAATTAATTGGAGAAGCTAATGATTATGTTTGCAAAGGAATGAATGGAGGTGTACTTACTATTGTTCCTCCCCAAGTAGATGAGAAATCTTCAGAGCAAGTAATATTGGGTAATACCTGTCTTTATGGAGCAACAGGAGGCAAGTTATTTGCTTTAGGTAAATCCGGAGAAAGATTTGCTGTTAGAAATAGTGGAGCTACTGCAGTCACAGAAGGTTCGGGCGACCATTGTTGTGAATATATGACTGGTGGCAAGATAGTAATTTTAGGTTCAACAGGAAGAAATATTGGAGCAGGAATGACTGGTGGAATAGCTTATATACTTGATGAAAATAATGATTTAGAAAATAAAGTGAATAAGGAAATAGTTAGTATCCATAAAATAACTAGCCTTAAGCAGGAAGAAATTTTATTAGGAATTCTTGGTGAATATCTAGAAAAAACAAAGAGTCTAAAAGCATCCAAAATAATCAATAATTGGTCTAATTTTAAGGGAATTTTTAAAATAGTTGTTCCTCCTAGCGAAGAAGAAACGCTTGGTATATAAAGTTAATGAATGCCTATTTTTATAAAGACTGAACTAATAAAAAAAGAATACTTAATTCAAAAAGATATAAGAAAGAAAATAATCAATGAACATATCAAATGGATAGAAAATTTAAAGAAAAAAGGAATAAATATCAAAAGTGGGTTTCTGGTGGATGAATTCAAACAATCAGGAGCTGGTGGGTTACTAATTCTTGAAATTGGAACGTATAAAGAAGCCTTAGAAATTATAAAAAAAGATCCGATGATAAAAAATAATATTGTCGAATGGAAATTAAATGAATGGATTAATATTAATAAATAGATAATTTAATTATCTTGGAAACTTTTTCATGAGTTTCTGAATCTCTTCAGCATGATAACTACTACGAGTTAAAGGAGAACTGACAACTTGCATAAACCCTAATTCATTTTCTCCAAATAATTTAAAATAATTAAATTTTGAAGGGGTAACAAATCTTTGGACCTGAAGATGTTTTGGGCCTGGAGATAAATATTGACCAATAGTAACTATATCTACATCATTTTTTCTTAAATCCATTAGAAGAGTAAGAACTTCATCATCCTTTTCTCCTAATCCCAACATGAATCCAGATTTAGTATAAACACTTGGGAAATATTCTCTTGTTCTTTTTAGTAACTCTAAAGTTCTTTGATAGTTTCCTTGTGGCCTTACTTTCCTATACAAAGCTGAGACAGTTTCAATATTATGATTTAAAACATTTGGTCTAGAATCTAAAATCTTTTCAAGTGCTGACCAGTTACCACATAAATCTGGAATTAATAATTCAATAGTTGTTTCAGGAGATTTTTTTCTAACTTCAGAAACACATTTATAAAACTGAGAAGCTCCACCATCATCTAGATCATCTCTATTAACTGAGGTAATCACAACATGTTTAAGTTTTAATCTAAAAACAGCCTCTGCTAAACGATCTGGTTCTGTTGGGTCTAAATCTCTCTTGGATCTATCAAAATCAATATCACAATATGGACATGCTCTAGTACAACCTGGTCCCATAATTAAAAAAGTTGCAGTCCCGCTAGCAAAACATTCGCCAATATTAGGACAGCTTGCTTCTTGGCATACAGTATTTAATTTTAAATCACTCAATAAATTTGCAGTATTCCCTATTCTCTCAACTTGAGGTGCTTTTACTCTTAACCAGTCAGGCTTCGTAACTGCATTTTTGGAAATATTAGTCAAATTAATTATTTCAAACCAATCATCTCTAATTTTAATCAAAATAATTTAACTTTACTATTTTTATTTACTTCACTAAAGAAATTAAATTTCTAATTAAATCAGGAAGAAAATTAAAAATCACTTTTAGAAAAAAATTTGGCATTTTTTTAAACAGTTTCCCACAAAAACTAGTTATGCAATAAACAAAGCGTTCTAATAACATAAACTAGTACAATATTCAGAACGTTTTTTTAAATACAGTTTTAAAACAATATAATCAATTTTTTGTATAACTAACATAAGATTATTATTACAAAATTATGTTCTATAAAGTGTTTTTTTCCTATGTATTTGATACAGTTAAAAATATATGTATTAAAACGTTGACTATTAAATTTAAAAGAAAACGTTTTCTTTTATCTGAAAAAAATAAGAAATCCAAAATTATTGGATATGCAAGAGCTATAGATAGTGAATTTGATTACTTAAAAGAACAAATAAAATGCTTAAAAAATGAGGGTTGCAGCTTAATATTTTCTGAAATCGTAAGTTTAGATGAAGAAATAAAACCCGAACTTAGAAAAGCTGTAAATTATTTATCAAAAGGAGATGAATTAGTCGTTACAAAACTAGATCGGGCATTTTCTAACAGGAATGAATGTATAAAAACAATTCATAAACTCTTGAATAATGATGTTAGGTTGAGAACTTTATCTGGTTTTTTATCTCCCAAACATTCATCAGATATATCTTTGTCAGTCTTTAATATTTTATATGAGTTAGATAATTTAGATAATGAGTGTTTGGGAGAGAGGAAAAAAGAACTTATTTCGCAAAGAAGATTAAATGGAAATAATTTAGGTGGAAGACCGAAAATTAGTCCTTTAAAAGAATCATTAGTGATGAGGTTACGTAATGAGGGTTGCTCATATCGATCAATCAGAACTCAAACTGGAATTGCTTTATCAACAATTAGAAGAATAATTTTAGATGGAGAAGCTAGCTGATATGAATAAAAAAGAACTTGAAAACCTGATTAAAGAAAACCTTAAAGATACTGCATTACGCATTCATGAATTAGATAATAAAGATAGAAATAGTTTAATCGCTGAATATAAAGAATGGATTCTGAATGACTTGGATTTTGATGAGGTTATGATGTTACCTTACGAAGCCTATACAAATAAATTAGATAGAGATTTCTTAGATGACTTAAATTAATATCAAGCAAAATTATTATTATATTTGTATACAGCCTTAGCTATTTGGGGAAATATGGTCTCATCTTTTAAGTATTTCTCTCCATTCCCAAAAATAACTAATAAAGTCTGTAATGAGTCATTGTTAACCCACCAAGCGGCATCATGTCTAGCTTGTGACATCAAACCTGCTTTACTCCAAAAATTAGTATTCTCTGGTAATCCCTCTCCTAAAAACCCGTTTACTTGATTAAGGGGATCCATATTAAGAACTTTCTTATCTAAATTTCTTTTTAAAAAACTTCTTAAATTTAAATTATCTTTTTGATAATCAAGTTTTATCATTATCTCCTCCAAAATTCTTGCAGTTGAATCAGTTGTCATCATATTCCTATTATTGTTTTCAGTTCCATAAAATTCCTTTTCTCGACCAAACGGTCCATCATCCCAAGTTTTTTGGCAGCAATTTATCTCATTTAATTCACTCCAATTAAGCTCTTTTAACCAATCATTGATTATTGACCTTTGATATTTCCAATTCTCCCAAGAATCTCCTTCTATACATGGACCACTTGTAGTCCCAGTGATAATGTCGATTAAAAAGCTTGTTGCATCATTACTTGAGTAAAAAAGCATTTTATTTACTGCATCACTTATTTCTTGGGTGAATAATATTTTTTTTGTATCAATCCATGAGTATGCAGCGAGACCATAAACTAGCTTTACGATGCTTGCAGGATAAATGAGCTTTGTATTATTGATTCCACATCCAAAGCCTTTATTTAATTGATTGTTTTCACTTTTATAATTGATCCAAGTTATTGCGAGATCATCTCTTAAATTTTCTATATTGTTAGAGCAAATTCCGTCTAAAATATCATTTAAGGCTAAACCCATTTCTTCTCGTAAATAATAAAAAGACATTTTATGAAAGAACATATAGACCCTACCTCACTATTTAAGCAAACTAATTTTTCAAACACTATTTGGTGGAAAGTAAAAATTAATATTTCTGGGTATCAAAATGAAACTGAAAATAATTTAGTAACGGAAATAGCCAAAAATAGACTTTTTAGACTTATTTATCCAAGTCTTTATAAGAGTAAAAATAAATTGTCCAGAATATTAGTTCAATTTTATGAAGATGGTTATATCTGTTGGATTGATTTAGATAAATTATTTATTGAGAAATTTGATGTTAAAAACAGTATTCTCGATTCTGAACAAATATTAATACAAACAAAAATTCCATTAATTCTTAGTTGGATCAAAGATCGATCTAAGGAAAAAAATATATATCTTTGGGGTGGTACATTAGGTCCTAATTTTGACTGTTCTGGCTTGATTCAAACCGCTTTTTTAAATCATAAAATTTATATACCTAGAGATTCTTATCAAATTAAAAGTTTTTGTAAGCATCTTTTCAATTTTAAAGAAAATAATAAATCACTTAAAAAAGGAGATATTTTATTTTTTGGAAAGCAAAATAAATGTGATCATGTTGGTATTTATAAAGGGGATGGACTTTATTACCATAGTTCGGGTATAGATTACGGAAGAAATGGTATAGGAATAGACACTTTAAAAGAAACTAACGATAAAATTTCTCTACATTATCAATCAAAACTTATTTCTGCAGGAAGAATAACTAGATCATACAGATGGAATAAATCTATCAGGTAATATTTTATTTAAAAACTAACTATTGAAAGTATCTCTAGTTAGATAATGAAATCAACCAGTAGTCCAAATATTTTTAACAATTGGCATTATGGTATCTAAATGGAGAGTTCCTACAAGAAGCCATGCAAACACAGCACCACCACAACCACCTAACCAAAACCCGCTTGTAAAATCGGCCCAGCCTGTTCTAGTAAACAAGTCTGCAGGAGGATTATATACTGTGGCATCTGGAGGTTGAACATTAGGAGCTTTTCCTGGAGCATTATAAAGAACCAAAAGCCCTGTCAATATGTGCACAGCACCTATTGTTGCAAGTAATCCTGCTGTTAATGCGAAATCAGAATTTCTTAACGGACCAGTCATAGAAAATGGACCATATAAAAGATATCCAAATGCTGCTCCAGTTTCTAAACCTCTGAAATTTGGAGAAATCCCTTCTCTATAAAAAGGTAAATTATTAATAAATGCCTTTGTAAAGTAACCACTATTAACAGGTGTTGCAAGATTTCCAACACATGGATCTGAAACTGGTTTTACAGCCCATTGATTTGCAATACCAATGTCATTTGGCTGAACAGAATTATCTATATATTTTTCATCAAATTTAATAGAACTTGTTGATTCTGAGAATGATTTTTGAAAGTCGCTCATTTTTAATAAAAGTGTAATTTTTAATTTATTTAATCAGTAGCTGTAATCAATCTTCCAATTAATACAAGAAATACTGCTGGGGTTACTAGACCAATCAATGGGACAAAGATTGATGGTAAGAACGTTGAAAAATCAGATGGCATAATCTACTAAAGATCTTTGAACACTTTAGTATTTAAAGGACAAATAGTGTAACTTTTATTACTGGATGATATAAAAATTATTAACTTTATATATGCTAAATTTTTTCTCAATTGTTCTCATCATTTTAATAATATTTTTTATAGTAATTTTCAAGAAAAAAAATATATTTAATGCTTTTAATAAAAAGAAATTATATCCAATTAAAGAAATGTGTAATGAAAATAATATAATTACCTCTTCAGAAAAAATTAATCATAATCAAAATAGCGCTAATAAGTACTCAGAGTTTTACAAAAGAAAACTAAAAGAAAAAATGAATAGCCTTTTTAAAGGTTCAGCAGAAGACAAATTGAAAGCCTTAAATTTAGCAGAAGAATTAGCAGATAAATCTACATTGCCAATTCTCAAAAAAGGTTTAAAAGAAATGAATTTACAGATAGTTGAACGTTCAGCTGCTCTTATTAGAAAGTTTAAGTAAAGATTTACTCATTAGAAATACTTTGAATTTTTCTAATCCTATAAATTGGCCTATTTTGACTCTCGTGATAAGTTCTAATTAATAGTTCGCCCAATAATCCAAAACTAAATAATTGAACTCCAGCAATTCCTAATATCAAAGCAAACATCAACATCGGCCTATTGCCAATATCATTTCCTAGGAGTTTGATAATAAATAAGTAAGATGTCATTCCAAGACTAACTAAAATGCTTATAATTCCAACGAAACCAAATCCATACATTGGTCTGGTTAAAAATTTAGTCATAAACCAAACTGTAAGCAAATCCATTAAAACCCTAAACGTTCTATCAATCCCATATTTACTAGAACCGTATTTTCGACTTCGATGGTTGACTTTAATTTCTTTAATTTTAGCTCCTTCAATTTTTGCTAATACAGGCAAAAACCTATGAAGTTCTCCATATAATTTTATATCATCTAAAATCTCTTTTTTGAAAGCTTTTAGTGAACATCCATAATCATGCAATTTTAGACCAGTAACATTGGCTATTAACTTATTTGCAATTTTTGATGGTATACGTCTATTAATTAACTTATCTTTTCGATCGTATCTCCATCCGCAAATTAAATCATAGCCTTCATTTATATGTGAAATTAATTTAGGGATATCATTAGGATCATTTTGCAAGTCTCCATCTAAAGTAATTACAACTTCACCATTAGAATTATCAAAACCGGCCGCCATTGCGGCTGTTTGTCCGTAATTGGTTCGAAGTGAAATGACTGATAATTCCTTAATATTGATAGTTAATTCATCCAATACATTTGAAGTACTATCTTGAGAACCATCATTTACGACAACTATTTCAAAATTTAATTTATTAGAAGACATCACATTTAAAACTTCATCTAATAAATATCCAATACTCTCACTTTCATTAAAAACAGGAATAATAATAGAAATTAACTGATTAGGATTTGTCATGTCATATGAATAGCGATTAATAATCTTATAATTTTAACTTAAATTAGAACAATAAAATTAAACAAAAAAAATCACCACTAATGTGGTGATTTAAATTATTTGATAAAACTTTATCCAAACTTACCTGAAGTAGATGCTATTACAAATGCTCCGAAAGTAAGGATATTTCCAATTGTAAAATGCGCCAGTCCAACTAGTCTTGCTTGAACAATTGAAAGTGCAACTGGTTTATCTCTCCAACCTACAAGGTTAGCTATTGGAGTACGCTGATGAGCCCAAACTAATGTCTCAATTAATTCTTGCCAGTATCCTCTCCAAGATATCAAGAACATGAATCCAGTCGCCCATACAAGATGACCGAATAAGAACATCCAAGCCCAGACAGAAAGTGAATTAACACCGAAAGGGTTGTACCCATTAATTAGCTGAGCAGAGTTTAACCAAAGATAATCTCTAAACCAACCCATTAAATAAGTCCCAGACTCGTTAAATTGAGCTACATTACCTTGCCATATGGCTAAATGTTTCCAATGCCAGTAGAAAGTTACCCATGCTATCAAGTTCAAAGCCCAGAACATTGCAAGATACATGGCATCCCATGATGAACTATCGCATGTACCTCCACGACCAGGTCCATCACAAGGGAATGCATAACCCAAATCTTTCTTATCAGGAATTAGTTTTGTTCCTCTAGCATCTAAAGCTCCTTTAATAAGGATTAATGCAGTTGTATGAAGTCCAAGAGCTATAGCATGATGAACTAAGAAATCTGCTGGGCCAATTGGTAAAAAAGCACTTAATGCATCTTGTCTATTAATTAAATCCATCCAGTAATGGTTTCCTGGCAAAGAGTTTGCCGCCAGACTTGCTGAACTAGTAGGATCCGAAAGAAGTGCGTTAAATCCATACATCATCTTTCCTTGAGCTGCCTGAACAAACTGAGCGAATACTGGTTCGATCAAAATTTGTTTTTCAGGATTTCCAAAAGCTACAACAACGTCATTATGAACATATATTCCTAATGTATGAAAACCCAGGATCATAGTGACCCAACTCAAATGACTGATAAGAGCTTCTTTTGTACCTAATACACGAGCCAATACATTATCTTTATTAAGTTCAGGATCATAATCTCTGACAAAGAATATTGCTCCATGAGCAAAAGCACCAACCATTAAGAACATGGCTATGTATTGATGATGGGTATATAAAGCTGACTGTGTGGTGTAATCTCTAGCAATAAAAGCATAAGAAGGTAAAGCTCCCATATGTTGAGCTACTAATGAAGTTGCAACACCAAGAGCAGCCAAAGCTAAGCCTAATTGAAAGTGAAGAGAATTAGTAACAGTTTCATAGATACCATCATGATTAATTCCAAAACTACCTTTATGAGGATCAAGTGGATGTCTTGTATTATGTGCTTCTGTGATTTCTTTTAAACTATGTCCAATACCGAACGTATTTCTATACATATGTCCAGCAATTATAAATACAGTACCTATTGCAATATGATGGTGAGCTATATCAGTTAACCATAATGCTTCACTTTGAGGATGAAGTCCACCTAAAAAAGTAAATATTGCTGTACCAGCACCCTCTGATGTTCCAAATACTTGCTCTAATGTATCTGGATTCTGAGCATATGCTCCCCAGTTAAGTGTAAAGAAAGGAGCTAAACCTGCAGGATGAGGAAGAACTGTTAACCAATTATCCCAACCTACATGAATACCTCTAGATTCAGGAATTGCAACGTGAACTAAATGTCCTGTCCAAGCGATACTACTAAAACCAAATAAAACGGCAAGATGATGATTTAATCTAGATTCGTTGTTTTTAAACCATGCCAGAGATGGTCTGAATTTTGGTTGCAAATGTAGCCAACCAGCAAATAAGGTCCAGCAAGCCAAGATACTCATAAAAATTGAAGCTTGGAACAGTTGCTCATTAGTTCTCATTCCAATTGTGTACCACCAATGATATAAGCCTGAATAAGCTATATTTACAGGTCCGCTGGCTCCTGCCTGTGTCATTGCTTCGGTAATACCTGATCCAAAATGAGGATCCCAAATAGCATGAGCTATAGGACGAACATGAGTTGGATCAAGGACAAATTGCTCAAAATTACCTTGCCAAGCGATATGGAAAAGATTACCGGCTACCCAAAGGGCAATTATTGCTAGATGTCCGAAATGTGTAGAAAATAACTTTTGATAAAGCTTTTCTTCAGTCATACCATCATGACTTTCAAAGTCATGAGCAGTAGCTATTCCGTACCATATTCGGCGAGTTGTAGGGTCCTGAGCTAGACCCTGGTTAAATGATGGAAATTTTGTTGCCATTGTATTAAAAAGGAGAAGTTCAGGTTATTTAGCCAAGCCCGAAAAGGCGAGCATGGAAGAATGCCCAAGTAGTAGCAATACCACCCACTAAGAAGTGAGTAACACCAACTGCACGACCTTGAGTAATTGATAGTGCCCTTGGTTGAATTGTTGGAGCAACTTTCAGTTTGTTATGAGCCCAAACAATTGATTCAAATAGTTCTTGCCAGTAACCTCTTCCGCTGAATAAGAACATTAAGCTAAATGCCCAGATAAAGTGTGCTCCCAAAAACATCAGGCCATACATACTTATAGCTGAACCATAACTTGTCAAAACCTGAGAAGATTGGGCCCATAAAAAGTCTCTAAGCCAACCATTAATAGTAATGGCACTTTGAGAGAAGTTACCTCCAGTAAGTCCCCAAACATCGCTTTGCATCTTCCAAGAAAAATGGAAAATAACAATTGATAAACAGTTATACATCCAGAAGAGTCCTAAGAAAACATGGTCCCAAGAAGAAACTTGACATGTACCTCCTCTACCAGGGCCATCACATGGGAATCTAAATCCTAAGGATGCTTTATCAGGAATCAATCGTGAGCTTCTTGCATACAGAACACCTTTAAGAAGAATTAAAACTGTTACGTGTATTTGGAATGCATGAATATGATGAATCATCAAGTCAGCAGTTCCTAAGGGGATTGGAGCAATAGCAACCTTTCCACCTACTTCAACTAAACTTCCGTTAAATACTTCACTTATAGCTTTATGAGGTAAGGCTTCAGCTGTACCGGCCAATATTGAAGTCCCAACGGCTGAAGCTTGAATACTTTGAACCCATTGAGCAAATATTGGTTGAAGTTGAATTGCAGAATCACTAAACATATCTTGAGGTCTTCCTAAAGCTCTCATTGTGTCGTTATGAATATAGAGTCCAAAACTATGGAAACCTAACCACATACAAACCCAATTAAGGTGACTTATTAACGCATCTCTTGCTTTTAAAATCCTATCTAAAACATTATCTATATGTTTAGCTGGATCGTAATCTCTAACCATCGCTATGCCCGCATGAGCTCCAGCTCCAACAATAAATAATCCACCTATCCACATATGGTGAGTAAACAAACCAAGCACAGTCATGTAATCAGTCGCGATGTATGGATAAGGAGGCATCGCATACATATGATGAGAGATCAAGATACTAAGAGAACCGAGCATTGCTAAGTTGACAGAAAGCTGTGCATGTCTACTTTCAGCCATAAATTCAAAGAGTCCTTGATGCCCTTTAGGTGCTGGGAATAAAATTGGATCCCCTTGTTGAGAATCTAATATTTCTTTCATACTATGGCCAATACCATAGTTAGTTCTATACATGTGCCCACCAATTATCGCAATAACTCCAAAAGCTAAATGATGATGTGAAACATCAGTCATCCATAGACTTCCTGTAACAGGATTTAAACCACCTTTAAAAGTTAGGAAATCTGAAAAAGCAAGCCAATTTAAGCTAAAGAAATTTCCAGTACCACTTGCAAGTCCTGGAAAAATTTGAGCAATTATTTGAGGATCACACAACTGATGAGGCATTGGCATATCGGCAATTGTTGCTATCTCTTTGCCATTAATAACTAGAGGTGTACCAGCATCAATTGCATCCAACAGTGCTGCTGTCGGAGCACCAATATGTATACAATGACCTGCCCATGCAAGTGATCCAAGGCCAACTAAACCAGCAATATGGTGGTTTAACATTGACTCTATATTTTGGAACCATTCCATTTTTGGAGCGGCTTTATGATAATGGAAGATACCTGCATGAAGCATTAATGCAGCCATTACAACTGCTCCAATAGCTAATGCCATTAATTCACTTTCATTTGTAATTCCCCATGCTCGCCACATGTGAAATACTCCAGAACTTATTTGAATTCCATTGTAGTTAGCACCTAAATCACCATTAAGCATTTCTTGCCCAACTATTGCCCAAACTTGTTGAGCACCAGGTTTTACATGAGTAGGATCAGCTAACCATCCTGAATAATTTGAAAATCTCGCTCCATGGAAAAATGCAGCGCTCATCCATATGAAAATAACAGCAAGGTGTCCGAAATGAGCTGAGAATATTTTTCTTGTAGCTTCTTCAGCATCTCCTGTATGTATATCAAAATCATGGGCATCTGCATGCAAATTCCAAATCCAAGTTGTGGTTTTTGGACCTTTGGATAATTTACTAGACCAGAAACCTGGTTTATCTAATTTGGCAAAATCAATAGGTCTGGGATCAGCCTTGACGGGGGATTCCAAAATCTTTTTGTCTTTTTCTCCACTTTCTGGTGGGCTAATGGTCATCTAGCACCTCTAAATAATTGACCCTTAAGTAGATTTATCACACTCAAAAGCCTACGTATTAATAGTAGTCTTTATGAGGAACGAGCAAATCAAAACTTAAGATTTTCGTTACCAAAAATAATAGGCTAAAGATTCTTTGATCATGCAGGAAAGTAACAAATGTTTCATTGATTGTTACTTTTCAATATTTCTATTGAATCCCTTTACATAACAAGGTTCTAAGTATATTTACTCATTTCAATTAAATAAATCTTAAATTTTTTTTTATATTTCGTTTTTATTTTTTTTAATTGCAGCGAAGAGATATAGTTTTAAATTGATAATAAAGAGAACTTCTTAAATTGAAAGGTATTGCAATAGGTTTTTCTGATACTTCAAAAGAGATTTTAAAAAGACTAAAAAAAACTGAATTTATTAATGAGATTTTCATAGGAAGCTCATCCTATAAAGATAAAAATGTAAAAGACTCAGTTAAGTTTATGAAACCTAGGCAAATTTTGAGAGAAAAGTGGGGAAACTTGGAGTTAATTATCTTTGTCGGCTCAGTTGGCGCCTCTATTAGACTTATCAATTCTTTATTATCTTCCAAAGATAAAGATCCTGGAGTAATTGTTATTGATAAAAAAGGATCAAAAATTATCCCTATAATTGGCGCACATCAATCAAATATCCAAAATATTGCATTTCAAATATGTAATTTATTCGGTGGTGAAATAATCGAGACTAATAATTCAATTGATCAAAATTACTTAAATATTGACTCATTTGGAAATCAATGGGGATGGAAAAGATCTGGAGATATAAAGGACTGGTCAAAATTAGTAATCAAGCAAGCTAATAAAAAAGAGATTTTTTGTAGCCAATTATCAGGCAACAATTTATGGAAAACTTCTGAAGTGGGAAATACTATTACTCAATTATCAGACAAAGATTATGAGCAAAAGAAATCAATTTTTCATATATCTATATTCGATAATCATAAAAATACTTGGCATCCTCCAACTTTATGGATCGGTTTAGGTTGTGAGCGAAATACTAGCAAAGAATTAATTGAAGACTCTTTACAAAGTTTTTTAGCCACTAATAATTTATCTCCATTATCAATAGCAGGTTTTGCAACTGTTGATTTAAAAAAAGATGAGAAGGCAATTTTAGAGATCTCGAAAGAAAAAAATTTACCTATAAAATTTTTTACATCTGAAGAGCTCTCTTCAATTAATACCCCAAACCCATCGAATGTAGTTCTCAATGAAATTGGTACACCTTCAGTTGCTGAGGCATCTTGCATGATCGCTGCAGGACAAGGTTCAAAACTATTGAAAGAAAAGAAAATTTTTAAAAGTATCGATTCTTCAAAAAGTACTTTTGGCGCAGTAACTATTGCAGTCTCTGAATCTAAAAATCAATATTCCCCATTAACTGGTGAGATTCATGTTGTTGGTAGTGGGCCAGGAGATATTTCCTATTTAACAAATGATGCTAGAAAAGCTTTATCAAAATGTTCTATTTGGATTGGATACAAAATGTATTTGGATCTAATTAAACCTCTTAAAAGAAAAGACCAAGTAATGATTGAAAGCAATCTTACTGAAGAGAAAGAGAGATGTGAGAAAGCTATAAAACTTGCTGAAGAGGGAATCAAAGTAGCACTAATATCCTCTGGCGATGCAGGTTTTTATGGGATGGCTGGCCTACTTTTAGAATTAATTCAAAAAGTTCATAAAGATATTAGGCCTTCATTTGAAGTACATCCAGGAATAAGTAGCATGCAGTTGGCTGCAGCAATTGGTGGAGCCCCATTAATGAATGACTTCTGTTCAATCAGCTTGAGTGATAAGTTAACCCCTTGGGAAACTATAGAAAAAAGAATTGCAGGTGCTTTATTAGGAGACTTTGTAATTGCCATTTTCAATCCACAATCACTTGAAAGAAATTGGCAATTGAAAAGAGCTATAGAATTATGCCTAGGATATAGACCAGGAAATACTCCAGTCTTAGTAGGAAGACAAGTAGGTAGGGAAAATCAATCCAAGAGCTTTTTTAGTTTAGATAGTATTCCTTTACAGGATATAGATATGCTATCAATAATAATCATTGGTAATTCTAAAACTACTTTGGTTGATGAAATATTTTTAACTCCAAGAGGATATTTAAAAAAGTAATTTGAAACTCCATCTTATATTGATTATTGAATATTTTGTTTTTGCTTTTTTTGCAAGAGAATATTAATGTTTAATAAATAGTATCTAGATTAATTCCTTGAATAATATTGGTGTAATTTTATTTGATATAGATGGTGTTATACGAAGCGTAGAGAATAGTTATAGGCTCTCACTAAAAAAAACAGTTTATCGATTTTGCGGCTGGGAGCCTAGCTATCGAGATATAGATAATGCAAAAAACGAAGGTATCTGGAATAACGATTGGGATTTAAGTTTAGAACTGATAAAGAGGCATATTAAAAGTAAGAATCTAAAACTTAAACCACCTCAAAGAGAAGATATAATTCTATGTTTTGAAGGCTTCTACTTTGGTGGGAATCCAAATAAAGATAGTAATGACTGGTCAGGTTTTATAAAAAATGAGGAGTTGCTAGTGGAAAAAGAATTTTTTTCTACATTAAGTGCCAATGGAATTATTTGGGGATTTGTAAGTGGAGCTGAATCTGCATCTGCCAAATTTGTTTTAGAAAATAGACTTAAATTAATATCTCCCCCCTTAATAGCAATGGGTGATGCTCCTGATAAGCCAGATCCTCAAGGTTTTCTTGAATTAGCAAGCAAGCTTTCCGAAAGTAGTTTGGGTTATGCAAATGTACCCATTGCTTATTTAGGTGACACAATTGCTGATATCAATACAGTTTCTAATGCAAAAAAAAGAATTCCAAGTCAAAAATTTATAAGCATTGGAGTAGCCCCTCCTCATCTCCATTTAGAATCTAGGATGAAAGAACGTATTTCGTATGAATCAAAACTTAAAGAGGCAGGAGCTGATTTAATTCTAAATACAGTAAATGATCTTAAAAATATAGATATTGATTTTTTTAAAAAATTCCAAGAATAAAAATAATTCTTATAAATAATTACGGAGAGGGAGGGATTCGAACCCTCGACAAAAGTTACCTCCTGTAACTCCTTAGCAGGGAGCCGCTTTCAACCACTCAGCCACCTCTCCAGTTCTTCTACATTATCAATTTTTGAGCAAACATTCAAAATTATTTATTTAATCGAAATGTCTAATCAACTTGGACTCTTGGTAATCTATTTTTAAAAGAGCAAAGAATTTCCCAAGGAATGCTATTACATTTATCTGCCCAGTCAATCGGAGAAATTGATTTATCTCCTTCAGATCCTAGTAGTAGCATGGTACTACCAACTTCAATATCATTTGAGTCTGTAATATCTACCATCATTTGATCCATTGTTATAGATCCAACTTGAGGATAAAGTCTTTTATTATGAATCAAACTTATTTTGCCAGATAAATTTCTAATGATGCCATCAGCATAACCAATACTTAAAACTGCTAACTTTGTTTTTCTATCACTAACAAATTTATTTCCATAACTGACTCCAATACCTTTTTCAATAGTTCGAACAAAAGTCACTTTAGCCTTTAAAAATAAAGCAGGTTTAAGAAATAAATTTTCATTTATATTTACTGATGGGTCATAGCCATACATAGAAAGGCCAACGCGTACCATATCAAAATGAAAATCTTTGCCAAGAACCATGCCAGCAGAATTAGCAAGATGAATCTTAATATTTTGTGTATTATCAATATCAATAATTTTCAATAATTCTTGAAATTTTTCTTTTTGTAATTGAGTGCTGCTTTTAGGATTCAAAGCATTCTTTTCATCTGCGCAGGCGAGATGACTATATATTCCCTTAACAGCAATATTTTCAAGTGATTTAATATTATTAAATTGTTGAACAAACTGATCACATTCAAATCCTAATCTTGACATCCCAGTATCAACTTTTAGATGCAACGAGAATTTTAAATTATTACTCTTTCCAATGTTATTACAAATCAAACACTCCCTAAATGTACTAATAGTTGGCATCAAATCATTTCTAAAACATATTAATAAATCTTTTTTCGTATAAAGATTACCAAGTACAAGAATTGGGGCATTTATCCCAAAAGAACGAAGCTTTATACCCTCCTTTAAGGTTGCTACTCCTAATTGAGAAGCGCCACCTTTAATCGCTTTTTCAGATACAACTTTTGCATCATGTCCATATCCATCAGCTTTGACAACTGCCATAAATTCACAATTATTTTTTAATTTTGATCTTAATTGCCTTACGTTTGACTCTATTGCTTTACCACTGACTTCTATCCAAGCTCTTTGAGTTGGATCTATTTCTCCTTCAAAACTTGGAAGAGTATCAAAATTAATTTTTCGATTATTCAAAGAATTTGAATTAATGATTAAGCGATTATATGCGCTTATTTAAATATACCGCTAGCATGACATGTAAATTGATTTTTGGCATGGGCCAGACTCTTGTTTTAAATGCATCTTATGAACCTTTAAACATTACTTCTTGGCGAAGAGCTGTAATTTTAATGATCAAAGGTAAAGCTGAAAGTTTAGAAGAAGATCAATCATATGCCATACATTCTGGGCAAAACCTTCCTACTGTTATTAGGCTTCGCTACTACGTTAAAGTTCCCTTCAGAGAAGTCGCACTTACAAGAAAAAATATACTTCTTAGAGACAATAATTCATGTCAATATTGTAACCACAGAGGTAGTGATTTATCGATAGATCATGTTTTACCACGAAGCAGAGGTGGAACTGACAACTGGGAAAATGTAACAACTGCATGCCTTAGATGTAATGTTCAAAAAGGTAATAGGACTCCCGAAGAAGCAAATATGCCTTTAAAACGAAAGCCATATCGTCCATTAAGTAATCTAAATTTTGAAGCCACTAGACAAATAGACTCTGGAAAACATAAAGAATGGAGTAAATATGTGATTGGGTTAGCTGCTTAAAATTAATTAATTTTCATTCTCATTAAAATCTTCTAGCATCCTTTTTTGTTCTTGTGCTAAACAAGCATAAATAACATCATCTAATTGTCCTGCCAGAATCGGCTCTAATGCAAAATTGGATCCCAACCTATGATCAGTAGTTCTATTATCCTTAAAGTTATAAGTTCTAATTTTTTCGCTTCTATCTCCACTTCCAACTTGCATTAGCCTTTGTGACCTTTCCTTAGCATTAGCTTCTTTTAATTGAATCTCATATAACTTAGCTCTTAGAATTTCCATAGCTCGCTCACGATTTTGTAGCTGAGATCTTTCTTGTGTACAAAATACTCTGATACCTGTTGGCTTATGAATTAGATCAATAGCAGTCTCTACCTTATTAACATTTTGACCTCCAGCACCACCTGATCTAGCCGTACCAATTTCTATCTCAGTTGGATCAATCTTAACTTCTACTGGATCAGCCTCAGGCATAACCGCAACTGTTGCAGTAGAAGTATGAACTCTGCCTTGAGATTCAGTTGCTGGGACTCTTTGAACTCTATGAACACCTGCCTCAAATTTCAATTGACTATAAACAGAATCTCCTTTTACAGAAATAACTAATTCTTTAAATCCTCCCATATCTGATTCAGAAGCACTAATAGGTTTTACTGTCCAACCAATCTTTTGTCCATATCTTTCATACATTCTTGCTAGATCACCGGCCCAAATACAAGCTTCATTTCCTCCTGCACCAGCTCTAATTTCCAACATTACACTTCTTTCATCTCGTGGATCTTTGGGTAATAAAGCAATTGTTAATTTTTCAATAAGTTGATTCTTAAGATCTTCTAGACTAAATAATTCTTCATTAATCAATGATTCCATATCTTTATCATTTCTATTCTCTTTAAGTAATTGTTTAGAGTCTCCAATTTCTTTATCAGTATCAAGTAATTGATTAAAATCTAAAACCAAAGGTTCCAGCTTGGCTCTTTCTCTTGCTATTGATTCTAGTTTTTTAGGGTTATTTGCAATATCGGGGTCAGCCAACTGCATTTCCAAATTAACAAAACTTTCTGATGCATTTTTCAACCTTGCAATTAATGTTGTATATTCCAATTGAAAATTTGCTTAAATTTTGATTAGTAAATTTTTATTTATCTGATTTTTTAGATTCTTTTGTTTCTTTTGAAGTAGCTGAATCGGCTGAACCCATTCCATACTTTTTCATGAACCTATCAACTCTACCCTCAGTATCAAGTATTTTTTGAGTGCCAGTAAAGAAAGGATGATTCCCACTCCAAACATCAACATGTAATTCAGGCTTAGTTGAACCTGTTGTCATTACGACTTCTCCATTACAAATAACTTTTGCATCTGGATACCATTTAGGATGAATTTCTGATTTAGGCATAATAAAAGATGTTTTAACGTTTAGAGAATTGACCAGCTTTCCTAGCTTTTTTAAGACCATATTTTTTTCTTTCTTTTGATCTAGGGTCTCGACTAAGGTGTCCTTCTGTTTTTAAAGGCTTCCTGTTATCTGGAGATAAACCACAAAGAGCTCTAGCTGCTCCTTGCTTGATAGCATCTGCTTGCCCTGTTAAACCACCACCAAAAACATTTACAAAAATATCGTATGAATTTTCAAGGCCTAAAGTTAGCAAAGGTGCTTTAACTGAATTTAAGTGTGATGGGTTGAAGTTTAAGTAATCATCACCAGAACGACCATTTATTTTAATTTGTCCATTGCCGGGAATTAAACGAACTCTTGCCACAGAAGTTTTTCTTCTTCCAGTACCCCAATAAACTGCTTTGTTTTTTACTTGACTATTCATTGTTAGAGTTTAACTATTTAATAATACAGGATTTTGTGCAGCATGAGGATGATCTGAACCTTTATAAACTTTTAATTTCTTGAATTGCTGCCTTCCCAATGAATTATGAGGAAGCATTCCTTTAACAGCTTGCTCAATTATTCTCTCAGGAATCCTTTCTTGAAGTGATTCAAATTTTTCAACTTTCATTCCTCCTGGTCTACCAGAATGTCTTCTGTATAATTTCTGTGATGCTTTTTTACCTGTTACCTCTACTTTTTCGGCATTAACAACGATAACAAAATCACCTGTGTCTAAATGAGGGGTAAATGTTGGTTTATTCTTTCCTCTCAAAACAGCAGCTATTTCTGTAGAAAGCCTGCCAAGTGTCTTATCTTTAGCATCAACTAAAAACCAATTTCGTTCGATAGTTTCTATAGAGGGAGTAATAGTTTTATTCATTTATAAATTTTACTTGAATAAATTTTATCAATTTTAAATTCTACCTTATTGAAGGAGTAATAAACAATTATTTTGATTATCTAAATATATTATTTAAGTTTATAAAATCTTCCAAGCTAGGAGTAACCTCTAATTACAAATTTCGGGAAAAGATCATTTTTATTAATCCTTTTAAAAATATTTTCTTCGTATACAGAATTTACGAAACATAAACCTTTGGCTGGCGCTGACTCTCGAACATCATGTTTCTTTTTTAAAACCCATCTATCTTTAAAGATATCTGGCGTTATTTTCTTTTCTCCTACTAAAACAAGTTGACCCACTATTGAACGTACCATTCCATAAAGAAATCCTGTAGCTTTTATATCTATCAATATCAAATCCTCAGTCCTTTCTAATTTTATATCTTTTATTGTTGTCACTGAAGTTGATCTATTACTTCCACTCTTTTGAAAAGCAAAAAAATCATGCTCTCCAATCATTCCATCTAAAGCAATTGACATTGAAACCTCATCAAGATATTTCTGATATCTATGCCAAGACCACTTATTTAAAAACAAATTAGGTATCTTATTATTATTTATTACGTATCGATAATGTCTATAAACTGCAGAATAGCAAGCATGCCAGCTACTTTTTACTTCTACTGATTCTAAGATTCTAATTGTATGAGGTAATCTACTATTTAATACATCTGCATAACGATCAATTGGTATTAAGAAATCAATATCAAAATGAATTACTTGCCCAGAAGCGTGAACTCCAGCGTCTGTTCTTCCTGAAGCAAATGTTTTTATAATTTGATTTGATATTTTAAATAGGCAATTTTCTATTGTCTCTTGAACACTTATTGCATTTTTCTGTCTTTGCCAACCTGAAAAATAAGATCCATCATATTGGATAACTAAAGCTACTCTTTTCAAAAGTTATTTTATATTTTCCAGTTTTATTTTTCTATCTTCAAACTAGTTCAATAATAGCCATTTGTGCATTATCACCTTTTCTAGCAACAGTTCTGACGATTCGGGTATAACCACCGTTTCTCTCTCCATATCTTTCTTGAGCTTTTTCAAATAGTGAGTGAACTAACTTTTTATCATAAATGTAACCAAGAGCTCTTCTTCTAGCAGATAAAGTACCCTCCTTTGCTAAGGAGATCATTCTTTCCGCCTCATTTCTTAAAGCTTTAGCTCTTGCTTTGGTAGTAGTTATTCTACCTTCTCGAATAAGTTGAGTAGTTAAAGCTCTAAGAAGAGCTTTTCTTTGATCAGCTGGTTTACTTAAAAGAGGAACCCTAAGTTGATGTCTCATAATCTCAATAGTTTGTTAAACAGATGTCCTGCTTTGTGGAATTGAAATTCCTATTCGTTCAAGAGCTTCAATAACCTCATCTGCAGATTTCGAGCCGAAGTTCTTAATTTCTAAAAGATCTTCGTAACTGAATCCCATTAAATCTGAAACAGAATTAACTTGTGCTCTCTTCAAACAATTATAAGCTCTAACGGACAAGTTTAGTTCTTCTAATGGAATTTGAGCTTCAGGAGAAGGTTCTGGTTCTTCAGGTATTTCTTCAACCATTGTAACGGTTGCTAGGGGCTGAAAGAGTTCAATTAACTGGTTTGCTGCTTCAGCAATTGCATCATCAGGGCTTGTGGAACCATCTGTAACAACTTCCATTGTTAATCTTTCTCTACCTGTTGCTCCTTCTGCAACAGCAGTTTCATCTATTGTGAAGTTAACTCTTTTTACAGGCATAAAAACAGCATCAATCTGAAGCAAGTCTATAGCAGTAGTTTCTTGATTTCTTCGATCTACAGGTCTATAACCAACCCCTCTTTCTACATGAATTTCTAGCTCTAGATTATGTCCCTCTTGAATAGTTGCGATAGGTTTTTCACCATCAACTATTTCAACTTGAGAAGAAAATTGTATGTCGTTTGCCTTTACTTCCATTGGGCCATTAACTACTAACCTCCCAATCTCAGTCTCTGGGTTGGAACTATTAATAGAAAGTTGCTTACAATTTAAAAGAATATCTAAAACGTCTTCTCTAACTCCTGGGATAGTGGCATATTCGTGATTAATTCCTGAAATTCTTACAGCTGTAACAGCACTACCTTCAAGTCCTCCCATAAGAACTCTTCTTAAAGAATTACCGAGAGTTGTAGCTTGTCCTCTTTCTAAGGGGCCAATTAAAAATGTTCCTGTTTGGGAGCGATCATCTGATATTTGATGATCGATTCTGTCAATCTGGTATTGCAACACGGAAAAAAAAAGGTTGAAAGTTTGGGGGGGGGGGGGGGGTTAAGTTCTAAACGCGTCTACGTTTAGGTCTTCTGCATCCATTATGAGGTAATGGAGTTACATCTCTTATTAGAGTTATTTCTAAACCGGCCACTTGTAAAGCTCTTATGGCGGTTTCCCTACCTGAGCCAGGGCCTCTAACTAATACTTTTATTTGTCTCATGCCTTGATCAAGAGCTCTTTTAGCCGCGGCTTCGGCAGCTGTTTGAGCAGCAAATGGAGTCCCTTTTCGAGCACCTTTGAATCCACTTGCTCCTGCAGAAGACCAAGAAATTACATGGCCCGAAGTATCAGTGATAGATACGATAGTGTTATTAAAGGTACTTTGAATATGTACTACGCCATTTGGTACATTTTTCTTTGATTTCTTTGAACCTGTTTTTTTTACTGGAGCTGCCATAACAATTTAGATAAATAAATTTAGTGTCATTTTTTTATAATTAATTAATTATTTTTTTCTTCCAGCAACTGTTTTTCTTGAGCCTCTTCTCGTTCTAGCATTTGTTCTTGTTCTTTGACCTCTTACAGGAAGACTCATTCTATGCCTTCTCCCTCTAACACAACCAATATCTTGCAAGCGTTTCATCGCCATACCCTCTTTCCTACGTAAATCACCCTCTACAGTAAAGTCTTCTGTAGCACCTCTCAATTTCTGTACATCACTATCTGATAAATCTTTGACACGAATATCAGGATTAACTCCTGTATTTGAAAGGATTAATTTTGATCTTGTTAGACCAACTCCATAGATGTATGTAAGTGCAATTTCAACTCGTTTTTCACGAGGTATGTCAATTCCTGCAATCCTGGCCACTTGTTTCGAATTAGTAAAAGGTTTTTAATTAAATTTCGTCAAAGATTAACCTTGACGCTGTTTGTGTCTAGGGCTAGCGGTGCAAATAACCATTACCCTGCCATGTCTACGAATAACACGACATTTGTCACACATTTTTTTTACTGAGGCTCTAACCTTCATAAGGTTTTCTCATTAAAATGTTAATTCCATATTGTACATCATCGACAAGCCATTTTTTGTTTTATATCAGCAGAAATTGTTTTTAGATCACCATCAGCCTTGATATTTTCTAATAAGGCGAGATCTTTATAGTATTCAATCAATGGCTCTGTAGTTTCCTTATAAATTTTTAATCTTGTTTTAATAGTTTTTTCATTATCATCTTTTCTACCCCTAATAAGTAAACGCTTTATTAAAACTTCGTCTGGTATATCTAAATAAAATACGATTTCTAAAGGTTGATTTATATTAATCAATACATCATTAAGAGAATTCACTTGAGACAAATTTCTAGGATAACCATCTAAAATCCAACCATTATTATCCTTATCCAAATTTTTTTTTACAATTTCTAAAACTAATTGATCACTTACAAGTTCCCCTCTATTCATAATATCTTTTACTTGTTTACCCAAATCAGTATCCAAATCAATTTCTTTTCTTAATAATTCTCCAGTAGATAAATGTAAATAAGAGTTGGCTGCACTCAAAAGGGCAGCTTGAGTTCCTTTACCTGCTCCGGGTGGTCCTAAAAATAGTAAATGTTTTTTCATTAATTATTAACTAATCCCTCATACCTCTGAGAAATAACATAAGTTTGAATTTGTTTAGCCGTATCGATAGCAACTCCTACAAGAATCAATAGAGAAGTGGCTCCTAAACCTTGAAAAGTTTGAACATTAGTTGCTCTTTCCACAGCCGCAGGAATTATTGCTACTGAACCTAAAAATAATCCTCCTAATAGTGTCAGCCTATTTTGAATACCTGACAAGTAATTTGCTGTATTAGAACCAGGTCTTACTCCAGGAATAGCAACTCCTCCCTTTTTTAAATTAGATGCTACATCTACTGGATTAATGGTAAGAGAGGCATAAAAGTATGAGAAACCTAAAATTAAAGCAAAAAATGTTAATGCATATGGCCATGGATTGGAAGAACCCGGATTTAAACTACCAGCTATTTTAATTAGAATTGGATTCCCGGTAACATTTGCAACTGTTATTGGTAAAAATATCAAGGCAGATGCAAAGATAATTGGCATGACCCCTCCAGCATTCAACTTTAATGGCAAATAACTTTGTCTTGTTGGAAGTAATGAAGAATTACCTATCTGTCTTTTTGCACTAACAATTGGTATGCGTCTTGCTCCCTCTTGAACAAAAATTATTCCTACGATTGTTAGTAAAAAGACTCCGAGTAAAACAGCTATACCTAGAACATCTCCACGATCGCCAGTTTGTGCTTTTTCAATAGTTGAACTCAAAGCTTTTGGCAAGGTTGCAACAATATTTAAGAAGATCACTAATGAGGCTCCTTGACCTATTCCTTTCTCCGTAATAATTTCACTAAACCACATTACTATCATTGAGCCTGTCACAAGGGCAATAGATGTTTGCAAAACAAAAGCGGTTTCACTTATACCCTCGATTGCATACTGTCTAAGAATTAACGAGAATATTATACTTTGTAAAAAACCCCATCCCAAAGAAACATATCTGGTAATCTGAGCGATTTTTCTTCTACCTGCTTCACCCTCATTTTTTTGCAAATCTTCAAGGACAGGTAATGAAGCAGTCAAAAGTTGAATAATAATTGAAGCATTAATAAATGGTAAAATTCCAAGTGCAAATATTCCTAAGGTTGAAATTCCTCCTCCAGTAAAAATATCTAGAAAACCAATTAATTGACCACCCTGGTCAATAAAACTTTTAAACGCAACTCTATCAATTCCAGGCATTGGTATATAAATACCCAGTCGGACCAAAAGCAGAAGACCTAAAGTTGTTAAAACTCGATTCCTTAACTCTTTATTTAAAAATAATTGAGTGACTATTTCTGAAGCACTAGGATTTCTACTTTTGTTAATTAACATCGGCAAATAAAATTAAATTTATGAGTAAATTTATTTATTATTAATAATTTCGCAAGATCCACCTGCAGCTTCTATTTTTTCCTTAGCAACTTTAGTGAATGCATGAGCTTGAACTTTTAATTTCACTTTAACTTCTCCATTACCTAAAATTTTGAGAGGAAATTTCGGCTTAAATAACAACTTTTTTTTCACAAGCGAATCTATATTGACAACTTCACTTTCTTTGAATTCACTTAATTTGCTTAAATTAACTATTGAAAAATTTTTTTGATTAATAATTTCAAAATGCTTTAACTTGGGAACTCTTCTGTAAAGGGGCATTTGACCACCTTCGAATCCAGGTCTTGTAGGTCTACCGGATCGAGATTTCTGTCCTCTCATACCAAAACCACAAGAAGCTCCCTGCCCTGCCGCGATACCTCTACCTTTTCTTAATTTTTTCTTTCTTGAACCTGTGTTTGATTTTAGTGTATTTAAAGTTGAAGTCATAATTTTAAGAGTAAAGCTGTTCAAGAGAAATACCTCTCTCTCTAGAGGCAGATTTGTGGGTTCTTAATTGAGAAAGAGCCACCATTGCAGCTCTCGCATTATTCAAGGGAGTTTTACTACCTAATCTTTTAGCTAAGACGTTTTTAATACCTGCTAATTCTAAAACTGTCCTAATTGACCCACCAGCAATTACACCCGTACCAGGTGCAGCAGGTCTAATAAGTACATTCGCTGCTCCATCTCTCCCTTTAGATAAAGTAGGTATAGAATTATTCGGAGTTAAAGGAACTCTAACAAGATGTTTTTTACCGTCTGAGACTCCTTTCCTTACTGCTCCTATAACATCTCCTGCCTTCCCTACTCCTACTCCTACTTGTCCTTTCTCATTCCCAACAACAACAATTGCTCTAAAACTCATTTTTTTACCACCTTTTACTGTTTTAGATACTCTTCTAATTTGAACAACTCTTTCTTGCCACTCAGAATCCCTCTCATTTTTAGAGTCACCTCTTCGATTTCTCTTTCGATCATTATTACGATTACCTCTCCTCTGTTCATTAGCATTAGATGAGGGTGGATTCTCAGTCTTTGACTGATTTTCTTGTTTTGTTGGAGTGTCTGTCATGATAAAAATAAATATTTAGAAATTCAAGCCTGCATCACGGGCCGCATCTGCAAGAGCTTTAACTCTGCCATGATATAGATTCCCACCTCTATCAAAAATTACTTCTTTAACACCTTTCTTCATTGCTCTTTTAGCTAATAACTTACCAACAATTGAAGAAGAGCTGCAGTTAGAAGAGAGTTTTTCTTTATCTTCCTTAAGTTCTTTATCTACTGTAGAAGCAGAACATATAGTTTGTTGTGCATCGTCGTCAATAACTTGGGCATAAATATGATTATTTGAACGGAAAACAGCTAATCTTGGGCGTGCGGTACTACCGATTAGGTAACGCCTTAATCTTTTATGCCTTTTTTGAGTTTGAAGTTTCCTTGAAATTTTAGCCATGATTTTTAAAGCAATTATTTTTTGCCGGATTTACCAGCTTTTCTGATGATTCTCTCATCTTGGTATTTGATACCTTTACCTTTATAGGGTTCTGGAGGTCTGATTGATCTGATTTTTGCTGCTTCATTTCCAACAATTTCTTTATCAATTCCAGATACAGTTACATTGGTATTACTTTCAACTTTGTATGTTATACCATCGGGGGGGGTCATTTCTACTGGATGACTATATCCAGCACTTACTACTAAATTTTTTCCTTTCACTTGAGCCCTAGATCCAACACCCACTATTTCCAATTTCTTTTCGTAGCCTTCAGTAACTCCTTGAACCATATTTGAAATCAATGTTCTACATAGACCATGCCTTTCCCTTGAATATCTTTTCGTAGTTGCTGGAGTAACAACAATCTGATTTTCTTTCTGATCAAAATTTACACCTTCAGGCATTAGTCTTTTGAGTTCACCTTTTGGACCCTTTACGGTAATGCTTAATCCCTTAATATCAACAGATACCTTTTCTGGTATTTGTACTGGAGATTTTCCTATTCTTGACATAATTAATACCTCTTAATAAACATAACAAAGAACTTCGCCACCGATGCCTTGTTTCCTTGCGTCACGGTCACTCATTACACCCTTTGAAGTTGATACTATAGCAACTCCAAGACCCCCAAGAACTTTTGGTAAGCCCTTTGTATTTTTATAAACTCTCAATCCAGGCTTACTTACTCTTTGCATGGATCTGATAGTAGGAAATTTATTTTTACCACTATATTTAAGTCCTAAAACGATTTGAGACTTGTAACCCTCACCTTCCTCATTAATATCAGTTATGAAGCCTTCTTTTTGCAGAACTTTAGCTATGCTAAGAGACATTTTGGAGGCTGGGATTGCGGTGGATGTATGCTTTTTTTGACTCGCATTTCTTATACGAGTAAGCATATCTGAAATAGGATCGTGATTTGACATGTTTATAAGGTTAATTACTAAAAGGCATTCCTAGCTCTTTCAAGAGAGCTTTACCCTCTTGATCGGTTGAGGCGCTGGTTACGATTGTTATGTCCATTCCTCTAATGGAATCTATTTTATCAAATGAAATTTCAGGAAATATCAATTGCTCTTTTACTCCTAAAGTATAATTACCTCTTCCATCAAAGCTTTTTGGATTAACACCTCTGAAGTCTCTAATTCTTGGTAAGGCTAGATTTATAAATCTTTCTAAAAAAGAATACATCCTATCTCCCCTAAGGGTAACTGTACAGCCAATTGCCATTCCCTCCCTTATTTTAAAGCCAGCAATTGCTTTTTTGGATCTTGTAACTAAAGCTTTTTGTCCCGTAATAGTTGCCATTTCATTTAAAGAGGCCTCTAAAGCCTTTGAATTTGAAGCAGCTTCTCCAAGACCTCTATTTACGTTAACTTTAATAACCTTGGGTACTTGATGAATATTTTTAAGACCAAGGTCTTTTAAAAGCTTTGGTCTTATTGCTTCTTTGTAGCGAGTTTTAAGAGTCATGATTTTTGTAATTAATTCTGGTCTTTGTCAGAATTGTGTAATAAGAAAATTGAAATCTCGTTTTTGATGAAGAATTTAATCAATTAATTCACCAGTTTTTTTTAATCTCCTTTTTTTAACTCCCTCTTTATCAATAAAATATTCTATTTTACTTATTAGATTTTTATCCTTTGAAAAAAACATTACATTAGAAGCATGTAATGATGCTTCTTCTGTCAATATTCTCCCACTTTCACCTTCTTGAGATGGTTTTACATGTTTTGTTCTAAGATTTACTCCCTTCACAACTACTCTATTCTCTAGGGGGATAGTTTTTAAAACTTCACCAGTTTTACCTTTTTCTTTACCGTTAATAACTTTGACTAAGTCTCCTGTTTTAATTCTCATTTTTATTCTTTTGAAGTTTTTCTTTTGTTTAAGTGAGTCCAACATTTAAATAACCTCCGGAGCTAAAGAAACGATCTTTGTAAAGTTCTTATCTCGTAATTCCCTTGCTACTGGACCAAATACTCTTGTACCTTTTGGATTTTTATCTTCATTAATCAAAACGGCTGCATTATCATCAAAACGAATTGAGTTCCCTGTATTTCTTCTTAAAGTATGTCTTGTCCTAACAATAACTGCTTTAACGACATCTGATTTTTTAACCCCCATATTTGGCAATGCGTCTTTTACTGATGCAACGACAACATCTCCCACATGTGCATATCTTCTATTTGAACCCAGCACTCTTATGCATTGAAGTCTTTTAGCTCCACTGTTATCAGCAACAGTTAAGTAAGTTTCCTGTTGAATCATTTTTTATCCTCCTTACTCATTATTGTTTTATTTAGAATTTCCTCTATTGCCCATCTTTTATGAGCACTTAGTGGTCTTGTTTCTTTAATTTTAACTCGATCTCCCAAAACACATGAGTTTTCTGGATCATGTGCCTTGTAACGAGTAGTTTTACTTACAATCTTTTTATAAGTTGGATGTGGGTATCTATTGATTACGGCAACAACAACTGTTTTGTCCATTTTGTCGCTTACAACAGTACCAATTCTTTCTTTAAGTGCCATAGCAATAATTAATCAGCGGGTTTTTGAGAAGTGGATTGACTTTTACTAAGAGTAAGTAATTGTGCAACTTGTTTCTTGATGATTTTAAATTTATGAGTTTCATTAAGCTGTCTTGTTGCCTGTTTGAATCTCAAGTCGAAGAGATCTTTTCGTAGTTGATCAATTTTTTCAGTTATTTGAGAAGAATTTAACTTTTTAAATTCTTTTATAGATTCTGAATTTTTCATTTTTTAACCTCCTCTTTTGAATCTTTCCCTGTCTTACCTTCTCCTGATGAATCACTACTTAGATTTATATCACTAGAAATAAATTTTGTTTTTACTGGTAATTTATATTGGGCTAAACGCATAGCTTCTTTTGCAATTTCTTCTGTAATCTCTTCACCACCCATTTCAAATAATATTCTTCCAGGTTTCACAACAGCTACCCAAAACTCTGGATTACCTTTTCCTGATCCCATCCTAGTTTCAGCTGGTCTCATAGTGACTGGTTTATCTGGGAAAATACGAATCCATATTTTTCCACCACGTTTAACATATCTTGTCATTGCTCTTCTACTTGCTTCAATCTGTCGAGCAGTTACCCACCCACAATCTTGAGCTTGGAGTGCAAACTGACCAAATGCAATTGTATTACCCTTAGAGGCAATTCCTTTCATTCTGCCTCTATGCTGTTTTCGGAATTTAGTACGTTTTGGACTAAGCATTGTTATACCTCCTATGAATTCTCATTTGAACGGTCCTCAAATTGCTGAGGTTTTCGACTTCCTTTCCTTCTTGGAATAGCACCAACAGGAATAGTTTGTTCTTCTTTGGGAAGAACCTCCCCTTTGAAAACCCAAACTTTAATTCCTAGTACACCATAAGTTGTATTTGCTTCGCGCAGTGCATAATCAACCTCAGCTCTCAAAGTATGAAGAGGAACCCTACCTTCTCTAGTCCACTCTGTTCTAGCTATTTCTGCACCATTGAGTCGTCCTCCTACTTGTACTTTTAAGCCTAGAACACCAGCTCTTTGTGCTCTTTGCAAAGCCATCCTTATAGTTCTTCTAAAGGCAACTCTTTTTTCTAATTGTTGTGCTATGTATTCAGCAAGTAAATATGCATCCGCGTCAACTCTCTCCACTTCAACTACATTAATTCGAACTTGCCTTGTTCTATCTCCTATAGTTTTTTGTATACCTGACCGCAATTCTTCGATACCGCTTCCTTGCCTGCCTACAATCACTCCAGGTCTAGCTGTTTTCAATTCAAGTTCTAACTGGTCAGCTTTTCTAGCAATTAGTACATCGCTGATTCCAGCTGAACTATATTTCTTTTGGATAAAAGTACGAATTTTATCATCTTCTTGAAGAAGAGTTGGATAAGTTTTAGAAGTTGCGAACCATTTTGAACGATGTTCTTGTGTGATGCCTAACCTAAACCCTGTTGGGTTGATTTTATTACCCATTAGTTTTGTGCCTCCGTATTAGTTTGATTAGGAGCAGATTCTACAGAAATACTTATATGGCAAGTCTGTTTTTTGATGGAGAAAGCTCTACCTTGAGCTCTCGGTCTGAACCTTTTCATCACCGGCCCGTTATCAGCTGAAGCTGAAGATATTACTAGGGATGAGGGATCCATACCCAAGTTATGTTCTGCATTAGCTACTGCAGATCTTAAAACCTTAGTAATAGGATCAGTAGATCTATATGGCATAAATTCCAACATAATAAGCGCATCTCTATAAGATTTACCTCTAATTTGATCGAGAACTCTTCTTACTTTTGATGCAGAACCACGAATGTACTTACCGTGAGCAATAGCTGTTTTTGTCATTTCAGGTGTTTTTGTCATTTATCTAGCCCCCTTCTTATCTCTTAAGTGGCCACGATAGGTTCTTGTAGGAGCAAATTCACCTAATTTATGGCCAATCATTTGTTCAGTTATAAATACTGGTATATGGGCCTTACCATTGTGAACAGCAATCGTATGACCAATCATAACAGGGAGTATAGTCGAAGATCTAGACCATGTTTTGATGACTGATTTATCATTATCAGTATTTTGTTTTTCTACCTTTTTAAGCAAACTATCTGCAATAAAAGGCCCTTTTTTTAATGAACGTCCCATAATTTATAAAATAGAAATAGAAATAGAAATAGAAATAGTAGTAATCAAGAATCTCTTCCTCCTCTACTTCTCTTAGAAATACGACGACGTCTTCGAACAACTAATTTGTTACTTGGCTTGTTTTTCTTACGTGTCTTTAATCCAAGTGCTGCCTTACCCCAAGGAGTTACAGGGCCTGCCCTACCAATCGGGGCTTTCCCCTCTCCTCCACCATGTGGATGATCACATGGGTTCATAACACTACCTCTTACTTGAGGTCTTCTACCTAACCATCTTCTTCTGCCTGCTTTTCCTAAGCTAGTATTACGTATTTCAGAATTACCTACTTCACCTAAAGTTGCATAACATTCCTTGCGTACAAGTCTAACTTCAGTAGATGGGAGTTTTAAAGCGACATACTCTCCTTCTTTCGCCATTAGTTGTGCACTAGCTCCTGCAGATCTGACCATTTGAGCACCTCTACCAGCATATAGTTCTACACAATGAACATTTGATCCTAATGGCATGGAAGATAGGGGCATTGCATTCCCTTCTTCAATTGGAACACCTTCACCAGAAATTACATTTTGACCTACTTTTATTCCCGCAGGAGCGATTATATATCTTTTCTCTCCGTCTTCATAGAATAAAAGTGCGAGTCTCGCATTTCTATGGGGATCATAATGAATAGCTGCAACCTTTGCATTAATATTTTTTTTGTCTCTTCTGAAATCTACTAATCTGTATTG
Source organism: Prochlorococcus marinus subsp. pastoris str. CCMP1986 (assembly GCF_000011465.1). NCBI lineage: Bacteria > Bacillati > Cyanobacteriota > Cyanophyceae > Synechococcales > Prochlorococcaceae > Prochlorococcus > Prochlorococcus marinus. The sequence continues at coordinate 1,485,842 of NC_005072.1, forward strand.
TCTTTTGTGTCCGCCCCCTCTGTGACGACAGGTGATAACTCCTCTATTATTTCTACCTTTATTTCTATGCTTAGAAACTATTAATGATCTTTCTGGTTTAGAACCCGTAATCTCACTAAAGTCAGTAACAACTCTTTGTCTAGTTCCAGGTGTATAGGGTTTGAATTTACGAATAGCCATAATAAATACTCCTTAAGATTCTGGGAATAGTTGAATTTTGTCTCCTTCAGCAAGACGGACAATTGCCTTTTTAATTTGAGAACGCTTCCCGGAGAATTTACCGACTCTTCTTGTTCTCCTTGGAGGATTCATAGTGTTTATTCCTATAACTTTAACATCAAACAAGGCCTCAATTGCTGCCTTTATCTGAGGCTTTGCGGCCCTATGATCTACCTCAAAAGTATATTGGTTAAGATCTAGAGCATTTGTGGCTTTTTCTGTAATTACAGGTTTACGAATTATATCTGCTAGACGAGAATCAAATAATCTACTCATGATGCATAAACCTCCTGAATTTTATTGATTGCTGATTGACCAATAACTAACTTATTAGCATTGAGGATATCAAAAACATTTAATTGATCGGCAGCAATTAATTTTACCTTTTCAAGGTTGTTAATAGATTTTTTAATGACATCCGAGGGATTATCAAGAATAACTAAAACCTTTTCTGTCTTTTCTATTCCTAATCTAGAAAGACCATTAATTATCTCACTAGTTTTTGGTTGGTCTAATGTTGAACCAAAGTCTTCAACAGTTTTGAAATCAGAAATCCTAGACATTAAGGCTGTTCTAAGTGCTAATCTTCTTTCTTTTCGGTTCATATCTAAGTTATACGAACGTGGTTTAGGGCCAAAAATTACCCCTCCTCCTGGTCTTAATGGGGTTCTAATTGATCCTTGACGAGCTCTACCCGTACCCTTTTGCTTATATGGCTTCCTACCTCCTCCACGAACTTCAGACCTTGTCAAAGTAGATGCAGTTCCCTGTCTTTTGTTAGCTAATTGTCTAAGAACAGCTCTATGGATTAAATCGGCAGAGGAAGTCTCTTTGGCAACTTTTAAATCAATTGAGACTTTGCCAGCTTTTTTGCCATCCCATTTTAAAGTTTCAAGGGTTGTCATGATTTTGCTCCTCCTTTGTTACCTACAACATTATTAGGCTTTATATTTACTATCGAGCCAGGTTTGCCTGGTACAGAACCTTTTACAACAAGTAAATTTTTCTGATCATCAATTTTGACCACTAGTAAACCTTTTGTCGTGATTTTTTTACCTCCATATCTTCCTGCCATCCTTTTACCAGGATAAATTCTACCTGGAGTTGTTCCAGCACCTGTTGATCCTGGAGCTCTATGATTTTTGGAACCATGACTCATAGGTCCTCTACTAAAACCATGTCTTTTTTGATATCCAGAGAAACCTCTACCCATTGATTTCCCACTAATATCAACTTTCTGACCAACCTCAAAATTTGTAACAGTTATTTCCTTTCCAATTTCATAAGAGGAATTCTCTTCGACTCTGTATTCTTTTAGGTGTTTTAAAAGTATTTCACCTGATTTTAGTAGATGTCCTTTCTCAGGCTTACTCAAATGCTTATCCTTTGATACTCCATAACCTATTTGAATAGCAGTATAACCATCCAAAGGTTGAGTTTTTAATTGCGTGACTCGACAAGGTCCAGCCTCTATAAGAGTAACCGGTACTGCATTACCATCCTTATCGAATAATTGAGACATGCCCAATTTTTTTCCTAAAATTCCTATAGACATAAGACTTGAATAGGCTAGCTCGTAAATAATTTTTGGTTTATTGTCGAGTCTCTTAAAAGCTTCAACAACGTTATCAATCAAAAATTTAATTTAATAGTAGGAGTGAGACTTTTCTGAAATTAGAAAGTTTCTCATCGGGTTAAACCCATCCCAAATTTTTTAACGAAACGCTAAAAACGTGAATGTTCCAGAGGCTCGGCTAGCTTGCGAGCTTAAAAAAAATTCATCGAATATAAATTGTACATCATCAAGTACCATAAAATGAAATAATATATAGTTAAAGAGAATCTTTATGCCATTACTTCTGACAGGAAAAAAGTTTCATAATGATTTAAATAAAAATAAATGCTTAGCTATGTTTGCACCTTTAGAGGGAGGGTATGAAACTCGTCTTTTAAGAAGAATGCGAGCTAAAGGTTTTAAAACTTACATTACCTCTGCTAGAGGATTAGGAGATCCTGAAGTATTTTTACTAAAATTACACGGTATAAGGCCACCTCATCTCGGTCATCAAAGTATTGGCAGAAATGGTGCTCTTGGAGAAGTTCAGCAAGTAATTCCTCAAGCGTCTGAACTATTTAATGAGAATGATAAGGATAAATTATTATGGCTATTGGAAGGTCAAGTCTTATCTCAATCTGAGCTTGAAAGCTTAATTAAAATCTGCACTTCAGATAACAAACTAAAAATTGTTGTTGAAATGGGTGGTTCTAGAAAACTTGAATGGAAATCTTTAAATGATTACATATTGAATGAATTCTGAAATTGATTTATTTAAAAAAAATAAAAAAGGATCAGATAAATGGGTTAAATTAATTTGCGGGGCGAGCAATGAAGATATTGTTGCCATAGAAGATTTAAGTGCTATTTATTCCGCTGCTGGAGTTGACTATATTGATGTTGCTGCTGACGAATCTATCGTTGAAGCAGCAAGAAATGGTATCAAATGGGCCAAGAAACTCTATGGTGCCTCTCCTGGATTGATGATAAGCATTAGTGATGGAAAGGATATACATTTTCGCAAAGCTAAATTTGATCCATTGAAATGCCCCTCTAATTGTCCTAGGCCATGCGAAAGGATTTGCCCTACCTTTGCAATTGATTATTCTGGGGTAAAAGAAAATAAATGCTATGGATGTGGAAGATGTATAAATAGTTGTCCCCTAAATTTAATTTCTGAATATGAATATAAATTGTCAAATAATGACTTACCAAAAACTCTACAAACAATAAAACCTGATGCAGTAGAAATTCATACGGAAATCAATCGACTAGATTCTTTTATACAAGTTGCAAATATTCTCAAAACTTCAGGGATAGAATTAAAAAAAATATCTGTAAGTTGTGGATTAAATCAATCCCAAAAAGGACCAAAAGATCTTTTAAAAGCTCTCTGGGATAGATATGAAATTCTTGTCGAACATAATGTGCCGCTTATTTGGCAACTAGATGGAAGACCTATGTCTGGTGATCTAGCTCCATCAACAGGCAAGGATACAGTTAAATTATGGAATAATATAGGATCTCATCTTCCCCCAGGTTTAATTCAACTAGCAGGAGGAACAAATGGAAAAACTCATGAATTTTTGAAAATAAATAATTTTCCTGATGGAATTGCCTTTGGGAGTTCTGCTAGAAAAATAATGCAACCACTTATTGAAGATGCAAACAAAAATAATAAAAAATTATATGAATATCCAGAAAAAATGGATTTAGCAATAAAAAAAGCACAAAAATTGCTTAACCCATGGAAAATCAGCTAATCGCCTTATTTAATTCAATTAAAAAACAATTTCATAAAATCTAGAATAAAAATTTCTATTTTTGATAGAAAAAAATCTAGTAATGTATTAAAATAAAATTTCATTGGGCCGTCGCCAAGTGGTAAGGCATCGGGTTTTGGTCTCGACATTCCTAGGTTCGAATCCTAGCGGCCCAGTTCTAAAAATTAGTTGAGTGAGCTCTCATAAATTATTTCTATTTGATTTTGATGGGGTTATTGTAGATGGAATGAATGAGTACTGGCACAGTTCATTATTAGCTTTTGAAAAATTTATAAATTCTCCAAAAATCTTAATCGATCAAAATCTTTACAAGCAAGTTTCAAATACTTTCATAGAAATGAGACCCTGGGTTAAATATGGATGGGAGATGTTAATCATTGTCCACCAAATTATCAAAAGTGAAGATCCACTAAACAATCAAAACAAAATCAATTTCCTAAATAAATATCATCAAAATTGTCAGAAAGTTTTATTAGAAAATTCTTGGGTGGCTGAAGATTTACAAAAATGTCTTGATAAAGCAAGAAAATATCAAATAGAGAATGATTTTGACAATTGGATAAGATTACATCGCCCATTTTATGAAGTTATAGTTTTTATAGAAAAATTAAAGAAAGAAAAAATCAAGACGGGAATCATAACAACGAAAGGAAAAATATTTGCAGGCAAAATTCTTGAAAAATTAAATATTTACCCGGAGTTGATTTTTGGCTATGAATCAGGAACAAAAGTTGAGATTATTTCAGAACTCTGGAGAGAATATGAAATCATGGGCTTTATCGAAGATAGGAGAAATACACTTCTTGATATAAAGCAAAACCCCGTGACAAGTAACATTCCCTGCTACTTGGCTGATTGGGGCTATTTAAAAAATATAGATAGACTTAATTTGCCACTTGAAATTAAATTATTAAAGTTGAAAAGTTTAGAAGATTTACTTGCAATTTAGTTATCTTCGGCTAAAGTACACATGTACTATGAATTGTAATTATTAATTTTAGATTTATTTAAAAATTATAGATTTAAAAATAATTATGAGAACTTATTAATAAATTAAAATGAGTTTAGAAGAAAGAAGAAAAAAGGATTCAAAGGAATCCTCATCTGAAGAGAAAAACAAAGCATTAAATCTAGTCTTAGGACAAATAGAAAGAAACTTTGGCAGAGGATCAATAATGAGGCTTGGAGATGCCTCCAGAATGAAAGTAGAAACAATATCTACAGGAGCTCTTACATTAGACTTAGCATTAGGAGGGGGATATCCAAAGGGAAGAGTGGTTGAAGTTTACGGACCTGAAAGTTCAGGGAAAACAACCCTAACTCTTCACGCAATAGCAGAAGTACAGAAAAATGGAGGAATAGCAGCATTTGTTGATGCTGAACATGCTTTAGATCCAGTCTATGCGGCTTCTCTAGGAGTGGATGTCGAAAATTTACTAGTTTCGCAGCCAGATACAGGTGAAATGGCTTTAGAAATAGTTGATCAACTCATAAGGTCAACTGCCGTAGACCTTGTTGTTGTTGACTCAGTAGCAGCATTAACTCCTAGAGCAGAAATAGAAGGTGAAATGGGAGATCACGTTATAGGAAGCCAAGCAAGACTAATGAGTCAAGCAATGAGAAAAATAACTGGTAATATTGGCAAATCAGGATGTACAGTGATATTCCTCAATCAATTACGCTTAAAAATCGGAGTTACATATGGAAATCCAGAGACAACTACAGGAGGTAATGCATTAAAGTTTTATGCTTCAGTAAGACTTGACATTAGGAGAATTCAGACTCTTAAAAGAGGTACAGAAGAATATGGAATAAGAGCAAAAGTTAAAGTAGCAAAAAATAAAGTAGCCCCTCCATTTAGAATTGCAGAGTTTGATATTCTATTCGGCAAAGGAATAAGTACGACAGGATGTTTATTAGATTTAGCAGAAGAGACTAATATAATAATTAGGAGAGGTGCTTGGTATAGTTACGAAGGAGAAAACATTGGACAAGGAAGAGATAACACAATTATTTGGTTGGATCAGAACTTAGAAATAAAGAATAAAGTAGAATCTATTGTCAAAACGAAACTAACAGAAGGTACTGAAGTAAGTTCTAATTCGATGAAAGCATTAAATAATAATCCAGAAAATGATGTGATTGCTAATAACATCAAAAAAATAGCTTAGATTCATAATGAATCAGCTGGAGTCCACCAACCTGCGGCTGGTCCAATAAATCTAACAATTACCCACAAGATAACTAAACCTCCAATTCCATACCAACTAGCTTTTATACTCATTTTCATTAAACTGTCTCTCTGATTAATGGTAAGAGGCAGCCAATCAAATATTCTAGGTGATTCGTCTGATTTAGATTTAGTATTTTTTTGTTTAGGAGGAAGACCTAATGATTTTCTCCTTTTTGCTTCTCCCATATTTAAAGATATTTCCTAAATAATAACCTAATCGTAAGGAAGCATATAGTTTATTTGTTTTGAAGGTTGAATACTTTTTAAAATTAATCTACCCCATTTTCTTTTATGTGCTCTTCCATCAAGAATTATTAATTTACCAGCGTTTTTTCTTAAAGGTGAAATAGACCTTTCTAATTTTTTTATTGCCTCAGGAAGTAAAAATTCTCGGAACCAATCTTTAGAAAGATTTCTGTTATGTGAGATAGTCAATTTATTGATAGGCTCTTTAATGCTTGGGATTGGTAGTAATGGAATAATTATTTGTTCTGGACTTTGTATACAATAAGAATTATTGATCCACCAGGTATAGCTAGCACATAGAATTTCATTATTAAACAATGGAATATTCTCTAGCAAAACTCGCTTCCCATAGATAGAGGCTAATTCTGTAGCAAATTTAAGCTTCAAATCAACGTCATCAGATAAAAATAAAGTCAGACCTTTTGAGAAAATTATTAATTTTTTAGACTTATCTAAAATATTTTTTGTAAACATTGGATTATTTGGAAGCATTTGTCTAGGCGGAACGTATATTAAGATTTTATTTTCAATAAAATTACTCCTAAAGTTCATTACCAAATCAATGTTTAAACTTTCTTTCTTGAGATACTTTTGAAAAAAATTATCTTCTCTTAATGCGGACAAAAAAACAAATTTATTATTAATTAGTAAATGTTTTATCTGAGAAAGTTCATCCATAGGTTCTAAATAAAAATTCCACTCAAAATTTATATCATCTAAAGTTACCCAGCATGCCCAACCTGCAGAAAGAGCATTACTTACCCTCAAAAATTGATCAGAATATGAAGAGTTTTCAAAAAAGAAATTAGAAAGAAAATTTATTTCTTCTTTATCTAAAAAAATACTCCTACTATCTAAAACTTTTCTCAAGAAAAACTTCTTTTTAAGTAGGTTGTACGTACTAATTATCTTTTGACTTTTAGATGATGCTTGTTCAAAGTTATGAAACCAATTTTTTTTCAAAAATGAAATTCTAAAATAGTTTTTTAAATCTTCTTTTATATTTTCAATCCCAGAAAAAATAATCCGATGATTTCTAGCATTAAAAATATTTACATCACCTAGCAGTTTTTCCAGAGAGATAAAAGAAACTCGGTGATTTGAAAAAATTATTTGATCATTTTCTAAAATAAAATTTAACCCAAGCCTTTTTAATTCTCCTAAGTAATTATTTTTTAAAAAATTTATTTTGTCTTGAGATAAAACAAAAGTCGAATTTTCTTCGAATAAAAATATAGAAATCAACAGAGCGGGTTGCCAAATATTAGTAGAAAAAATTTCCGAGTTAATCAGATAAGTTTCATTTGTTTGAAGACACTTTGAAATTATTCTCCCGAAAGAATAAATATGATCCCAATCTATATCATGGGATCTAATAAATCTTTTTAAGTACTGATGACTTAAAATTTCAAGCATTATATAATTTTAGTAATATCAAATTGAAAAAAACATGATCTTAATATACAAAAAATTGTTATCAATATAAAAAAGCCTCAAATAAATAAATCAATGAATATTGGAATTGTAGGTCTAGGACTTATTGGTGGTTCAATAGGATTAAAACTCCAAAGATTAAAACACACTATTTACGGAGTCACAAACAATAACCTTAATAAAAAAAAGGCAATAGAGAGAAATCTTGCAAACGTTGTTAGCTGCGATTTAGGAATCCTAAAAGAATGTTCTCTAATTATATTGGCATTACCGATTAAAGATCTAATCTATCCTTCTAACGATCTAATAAATGCGATTCCAAAAGATGCAATAGTGACCGATGTCGGCTCTATAAAAGAACCAATAATTAACACATGGGGGGGAATACATCCATTATTTATTGGTTCACATCCCATGGCAGGCACAGAAGAAAAAGGAGTTGAATCAGGTTTCGAAAGTTTATTAGAAAATGCAAAATGGATTATCACTCCTACTTCGAAAACCAATTCACATTCATTAAAAACGCTGAGTAAATTAATAACTTCTATGCAATGTGAGATTTATAAAGCATCACCAAAAGAGCATGATGAAGCTGTTTCTTTAATATCTCATTTACCGATATTTGTTGCTTCTTCATTAATAAAAACTGCCAATGCAGAGAAGAATGAATCGCTATTGGCTCTGACTCAACGACTTGCAGCTACAGGATATGCAGATACAACAAGAGTTGGAGGTGGAAATCCGAATTTAGGTTTGGATTTGGCTATAAATAATCAGACAAATATCTTAAAAGCAATTAAAGAGTTTAAAAAAAATATTAATGAAATCGAATCTCTAATTAAAAACAATGAGTGGGAATTATTATCTGAAAAACTTACAAAAGCGATAGAAATCAGATCAAATTTTACAAATTAAAAAATCTTATAAATAAAAATCATTAATTCCTTTAGAAGCTAAAATTTGCCTTGCAACCATTACTGCTGACTGACTAACACCCGCTGTCCCTTCTCCTGGATAAATAGAATCGCCACATAACCATAAACCTTTAAAAGGAGTTCTACTTGATAACCCAAATAATCCAAAAATATCAGGATTTTGACCTAGACCACCTACTATCCCATTTGGCCTGTTAGTCCACCTTTCAAATCCTAATGGAGTAGCCAATTCCTTATGAAGCCAATTTTCAGAAGCAATATCAAATTGGTTTTCAAGTGCCATTGATATTTTTTGTAAATACTCCTTTTTTTTCTTTATATAGTCATGTTTATCTAAACTAAACCAGTCATTCGTTTTTGTAAAAAGACTTGCTATCAATGTAATCTCGCCTTTTGGAGCTCTTCCATCTCCCTCCTCACTTATGGATACAAAAAGTGACCCTAATTCATTTGAAACAAACTGATAATGATTGGAAGAGATTACTTTAATATGTTCTTTTTTTAAAGCTGAATAAAAGACTAACGCACCGCTTGGATCAGGAAGACTTTGTATTCTTTTTTTATAATTATAATTATTATCTAGAGGATTTTCTAGATGTTTCAAAAGAGATTGTGGAGGAGGTGTATAAATTACATCATCTGCGAAGTAAACCATCTTCTCTTGCTTAGATGATGCACAAACTTTCCAACTCTTTTTTTCATAATCAAAATTAATGGAATTTACTTTTTGCCCGAAAACAATATTAACTCCCCTTTTTTTTAATGAATCTTCTAAAGCATCACTTAAAGTTTGCATTGATTTTTTTAAATGCCATAAACCATGTGGTTTTTGACACATTTGCAACACTGTAGAACCATATAGAGCTGCAGTGTTATAAACATCTTCTTGTGAATAAAGCTTTAATTGCAAATTAAGAAACTTAATTAATCTTTCATTATTAGATAATCCACAAAAACGTAAAAGATCAAAGATAGTAGATCTAATCAATATTCCTGTAACTAAATTCGTTGGAACTAATGCTGTAAGAAGTTGCAAAAAATCCCAATAATTCTTGACGGGTAATACTGGGTTATTATTAGCAAAAGTCCAATTACTCTGATGAATTAAATTACATAGTTGCCAAAATTGACGACTACCTGGGAACTGCATCTCCCTCTCCTTAATCCATTCATCTTTGTCATACCAGATAGGAATTGGCTTGCTGCCATCTTTTAAGTCAACAATGCAAGCTGGGTTTAAGATGGATGCTTCAGGAAGAGGAATGTCTAAAAATTTAAAAATCTTAGAGTGTATTCCCCCTTCTTCCAGACCGGCGACTTGAGTTGCTCCAACATCAAAAATATATCTTTTTCTTTTAAAGGTTCCTGCACAACCTCCCGATTGAGTATGCGACTCAATCAAAGTCACTGAAAGCCCTAGTTTTGATAAAATTGCCGCAGAAGTTAGCCCGGCTATACCAGCACCAACAACAACAATTTCAGTCTTTGACATTAAAATGCAAAAAATACCACATATCGAACTTAACGAAATTTGTTATCAATTAGGTGAAGGATCACCAAAAAGTATAAAACAAGTTTTTGGGGGAGATATTCATGAGTCGTGGCAAATAGAATTTAAAAACGCTAAATTCTTTCTTAAAAGAAATGCAAGAGAAGGAAGATTTCTCGAATTTGAAAAATCTTGCCTTAATAATCTACAAAAATATCTTAACTATGAAAACTTAATCGTTCCTAAAATCATTTCCTACTTAGAAGTTAATAATGTAGAACTTTTATTATTGGAATGGATAGATATGAAGAATAGTGATCAGGAAAAATTAGGAAGGGGTTTAGGAGAAATGCATATTGAATCAAATAAATTTAATCAACCAAATTTTGGATATCCGATTCATGGTTTTATAGGAACCACAAATCAAATAAAAGGATGGGAAAAGGATTGGATTAAATGTTTTATTAATTTAAGAATTGAACCTCAATTAGCAATCTTGGAAAAAGATTTTTTAGAAATTGATATTAAAAATAAAATAAAGTCAAAAATTGAATCGGTACTACTTGACCATGAACCTATGAAATCACTTGTTCATGGTGATTTATGGTCGGGAAATATAGGAGTAACTCTTATGAATAAAGGTGTAATATTTGACCCTGCATCTTGGTGGGCAGATTGTGAAGTAGACATTGCTATGACAAGATTATTTGGTAATTTTCGAAATGAATTTTACCAAAATTATCATAAAATTATTCCAATTAAAAAAGGATCTGAAAGAAGAACTATTATTTATAATTTTTATCACATACTAAATCATGCCAATATGTTTGGTGGTTCATATTGTCATCAAGTCCAAAGCTACATCAGGAATATATTGAGTATGTAAACTAAATTTATCCTAAATATGTTTTTTTGAGATTTTGGACCTTCTCTAGAACTGCTTCACGATTTTCACTTGTACGGAGATTTTGCCAACTCCATTGACCTACAACAACTACTCCCAGTAATTCTAGAAGGCCAGGTAGAATCGGGAAAAAATTAATCGTGTCAATAATAACTTTAATTATTATTTGAGCGATAACAACAACGGCAATTATGCCTGCTGCTTTACCATACTTTCCCATTTGGGTCCAATCAATAGTTCCAAGTGTTTCATTGATTTTTCCCATTACATCAGAATACTTCTCTGAAAAGCTTTTACTTTCTGAGTTTGTTTCGGAGCCGGAGTCTTGATTTGACTCAGGAGTGTTATCACTCATGAATTCAGTCAACTTAATATATGAACCAGACAGTATCGGAAAAATTGTCAGTTGACTACCTTTTTGTTATGCATAATTCCGAACCGAAACATTTTGTATTCTGAAATATACATTGATACTAGGAAAGTTTTAAGATATTTAACCCTAAATTTGAATTATAAAAAATTCACAATATCATCTTGTTCTAACAAAAAACACTTTAAAACTTCATCAACATAAAAAAAATAAAAAGACTATGATAATTATTTAAATTATTATATTTTCATAGATTATTTTTTATAATAAAAATGGCAATATCAACTGATCTAAATTCTGATTTCTTAACTTTAGATGAAAAGGAAAGATACAAAAAGCATTTAACTTTAAAAGAAATAGGATTGAAAGGGCAATTAAAACTAAAAAATAGTTCAGTAATATGTATTGGAGCAGGCGGACTGGGTTCTTCAGTTTTACTTTATCTTGCCGCTTTAGGAATAGGAAGAATTGGAATAGTTGATAATGATCAAGTTGAAAAGTCGAATCTACAAAGACAAATTATTCATGAAACAAATACGGTTGGAAATTTAAAAATTAATTCTGCCCATGAGAGAATTAAAAGATTTAATCCTAATATTGAAGTAACAACATTTAATAAAAGAATAAACTCTGAAAATGTTATTGAAATCATTAAAGACTTTGATATTATTTGTGATTGTTCAGATAACTTTGGTACTCGGTATTTAATAAACGATGCCTGTTTAATACTTAATAAGGCTTTTGTTTTTGGAAGTGTTCAGGGTTTTGAGGGCCAAATAAGTGTCTTTAATCTCAATAAAAAGAGTCCTAATTTAAGAGACTTACTACCAGAATCCCCGGTAAAAAACAATATCCCAAGCTGTGAAGAGTTTGGGGTTGTGGGAGTTTCAACTGGTCTTATAGGGATTTTACAAGTAAATGAGATAATAAAAATTATTCTAAAAAAAGGAGAGATTCTTGACGGCAAGATTATGATTTTTGACCTACTAAATATGAATATAAAAACTTTAAATTTAAAATCTGACAAGTTAAATAAAAATATTAAAAACCTTTCTCAATTTGAAGATTTTTACAAAGATAATGAATGCCAAGATAATATTAAAATCAAGAAAATTAACGCTAAAGAATTTAATACCCTATACAAAGCAAAATTAAATAAAATACTTCTACTAGATGTCAGAGAAAAAGAAGAGTTTAATCAATGCTCTATAAAAGGTTCTATATCTATACCCATCAATAAGCTCACACAAAAGTCTCACCTAGAATTTATTAAAAAAGAAAGTTTAGTTAAAGAAATTTTCACATTGTGCCAATTTGGAAAACGTTCAGAAAAAGCATCAAAAATTTTGATGAAATTTAAAATTTCCTCAACATCAATAGAAGGGGGACTGAAAAAAATCAATCAAGTCATAATAGGTTAATTATTTAAAAAAAATTAATAATCCACCCCTCTTTTTAAATCAACTCCAACATTTGCGTAATGCTTGTGACAAACCATTTCAGAATATACATCTGCTAGTTCAAAGTATGATGGTTCATTTTTACATCTCCCAGTAATAACAACTTCTGTATCTGCAGGTTTTTTTATGAGAGTTTGATATATAGATTCAACAGGTAAAAGTTCTAAATCAACAGTTGGATTTAATTCATCTAAAATAATAGTCTTATATAGACCACTCAAAATAGCCGCTTTTGCAATTTCCCAGGCTCGTTCAGCTTCAACATAATCAATTGGCTGTTGTTGCCCCCTCCATACTATGGCATCTCTCCCAGAACGTAGATGGTCGACTAAATGTGGGTAACTCTCTCTCAACGCTTCTATTGCAGCATCTTCGGTATAACCATTACCACCTTTTAGCCATTGTAATATTAAAACTCTATGACTTTTATCTTGAGATATTCCTTTGCCAATGGCTTGCAGAGCTTTACCCAATGCACTCGTAGATTTGCCTTTACCTTCGCCGGTATAAACTTCAATACCAGCGGAATTATTCATTTTTCTATGAGATTTATTTAAATCCCCTTTTAAGCGTGATCTCATTTCTGAGTGAAGTTGAGATATGCATATCAGTGAAGAGGGTGCTGCTCTTCCTGTGATAATTATTTCCAAATCTTCAGGTCGATTTTGAAGCGAATTAACCACTTCCTCAATATTAAGCATCCCTAAATCTAAAACAGGATTCAATTCATCAAGAACCACTACAGAATAAAGGGAACTAGAAATTGCTCCTTTAGCAATATTCCAACCTCTCTCAGCCTCAGTAATATCAGATTTTGTAACTTGATCAGCATTAAAAAATTCAGATCTCCCAGTTCTCACATGATCTATTAAATGAGGGAACCCTCTTTGTAATGCTTCTATTGCAGAGTCTTCATCATATGACCTCTCAGGGCCTTTTAAGAATCTGAGCAATAACACTCTTGACTGTTTCTTTTCGCATATCCCTAAACCTATTGTTCTAAGTACCACTCCTAAGGCGGCCTGACTTTTTCCCTTTCCTTCCCCATCGTAAATATGTAATTGACCTTTGGATCTTTCTTGACTGTCACTTGCAGTAACAATACCAATACCTCTATTTCTACCAGTTTTTGTCAATTGAGAAAAAGTTAGTAAATTTAATCTAGGATATAGTTAATAATATTATTAAAACTTTAATAATTAACTCAACCTATGTATATCTTAATTTAAATTTTAATAACAGTCATATGTTCTATAAACTTGAAATCCTCTCTCATGAACAAAGTGAAAAACTCAAGGAAATTAGAAACTTTTTCAAAAATCTCAATAGCGTTTGTGTTGCCTATTCAGGAGGAGTTGATAGTACATTGGTAGCCTCTTTGGCATTTGAGCAATTAGGAAGCAAAGCGATTGCAATTACTGGAGTTTCCCCCGCATTAGCTAAAACATTACTTGAAGAGGCAAAAACTCAAGCAAGATGGATTGGAATACAACATTTAGAAATTGAGACTTCAGAATTAGATCAATCTAG